>JANPKZ010000330.1:0-40495 GCA_031426295.1 Saprospiraceae bacterium | reverse complement strand
GCAGCCCCTAGGGGAGTCGAACCCCTCTTTACAGAATGAAAATCTGTCGTCCTAACCGATAGACGAAGGGGCCGTCTGATCGGATGCTTCTTTTAAAAGCAGGGCAAAATTAGAATTTTTTGAAAATCAGGCTTAAAAAATTTACAACCTATCCCACCAAATTAGGTTCAGTTGATGCTTTTATACTGTTAATCAGTCTGATATGATCTTTAATTCATTTAGACCAGAAAGACGAATTCCTCAAAAAACATCTTGCTTTTGGCTTATTTGTAGCCTAAGCGATTAATTTTGTACCTCATTTTTTTATACAAACCATCATGGCCACGAGAATTGCAATTAACGGCTTCGGCCGTATTGGACGTCTGACCTTCAGGAAACTTTATAGCATGCCTGATGTGCAGATCGTCGGAATTAATGATTTGACGGATCCGGCCACACTGGCACATCTCCTCAAATATGATTCAGCCCAGGGTTCATTCGATAAGGATGTTCGCGTGGAAGGTAATTTTCTAATGGTTGAGGATGAGAAGATCCAGATCACTGCAATTAAGTCCCCGCTTGAACTTTGGAAAGATCTGAATGTAGATACAGTACTTGAATGCACAGGCTTGTTCACAGATCGTGAAAAAGCATCTCAACATATTCGTCCCGATGGAGCGAAGAAAGTGATCATCAGTGCCCCGGCAAAAGGAAGTGATGTTCCTACGATTGTGATCGGAATCAATGAAGATCAGATGGATCCGGCAGAGACTGTATTCTCCAATGCATCATGTACGACCAATTGCCTTGCACCTCTTGTAAAAGTGCTCACAGATAACTGGGGAATAAAAATGGGGACAATGATCACGATCCACGCCTATACATCCGATCAGAATCTCCAGGATGCACCGCATCGTGACCTTCGTCGCGCAAGGGCGGCAGGATACAATGTGATTCCCACCAGCACAGGTGCAGCCTCTGCATTAAAACTCGTGATACCATCCATCGGTAATAAACTGGGTGCCATGTCGTATCGGGTTCCTGTAATCAGTGGATCTGTAGTGGATCTAAATGTCGTGCTCGAGAAGCCGGCTACAGAAAGTGATATCAATGCGGCATTCCTGCAGGCGTCACAGGGTCGTATGAAAGGCATCCTGAATTATTGCGTGGATCCGATTGTATCAGGAGATATTATTCGAAATAGTCATTCCTGCGTGTTTGATTCTCTTATGACAGAAGTTACCGGTGATATGGTGAAAGTCGTTGGATGGTATGATAATGAAGCCGGTTATTCAAGCCGTCTTGCAGAACTGGCATATCGCATATCCAATCTTTAATGTTTAATCTATAATGGCCACACAACTGGAAGATCTTGATGTGCACGGACAACGTGTAGTAGTTCGCGTAGACTTTAATGTACCCCTGGATAAAGATTTTAAGGTAACGGATGACACACGGTTACGAGGAGCTGTTCCTACCATAAAGTATTTGTCGGACAAAGGTGCGCGAATTGTTCTTTTGTCACATTTTGACAGACCATTGAAAAAATTACGTCCGGATGGAAATGTTGATAAAGAGAAATATACACTGAAACATGTTGTAGTACCTCTCAGTGAATTGCTTGGAACCACTGTACAGTTTTATGAAGAATCCACTGGTGATACTGCATTGCAGCATACGATGGATCTGAAAGAAGGAGAAATTCTTCTTTTGGAGAATACAAGGTTCTACGCTGGTGAAGAAAAAGGTGACGCATCGCTAGCATCACAATTCGCTGCTCTGGGAAATATCTATATCAATGATGCATTTGGTGCTGCACATCGTGCGCATGCATCTACTGCTGTGATGGCTGACCATTACGATGCTTCACATAAAGCATTTGGTTTCTTAATGAGATCTGAACTGGAGAATGGAAAAAAAGTAACTGAGCATCCAAAGAATCCTTTCATTGCCATTCTTGGTGGAGCCAAGGTTTCCGATAAAATATTATTAATCGAATCCTTATTACAAAAGGCTGATAAGATCCTGATTGGTGGTGGTATGGCGTACACCTTTATTAAAGCGCAGGGAGGACGCACAGGCAATTCGCTGGTAGAAGAGGATAAGCTTGCGCTGGCAACTGAATTGCTTGCTAAAGCTCATAAAATGGGGAAAACAATCGTCTTACCATCTGACTCTATCATCGCTGACAAATTTGCACCTGATGCGACATACAAGAATGTCCCATCCCACGAGATTCCGGATGGTTGGATGGCACTTGATATCGGGTTGACGGCACGATTTGAATATGCAGGTCATTTGAAAGGAGCCGGAACCATCTTATGGAACGGTCCTATGGGTGTCTTTGAAATGGAAGCTTTCGCGCATGGCACAAAAGCAATTGCGCAAGCTGTTGCTGATGTTACACGCACCGGCACGTATTCATTAATTGGAGGTGGTGATTCGGTAGCGGCTATCGAGCAGGCAGGGCTTGCAGATGCAGTAAGTTTTATCAGCACGGGCGGAGGCGCAATGCTTGAGCTCCTGGAAGGAAAAACCTTGCCGGGTGTAGCAGCTATCCTTTCTTAAAAAAAAGAAGCTTACCGGCAAGGTTTCCGAAATTTCTTAATGATAATGTTTGCGTTTACCTTATCAGGGTGATACCGCCTTTGATCACTTCATCAGATCCGTCCTCATACATCAGTTGCGCAACATACACATATACACCTGGTGCCGCGGGATCACCACTGAATTTTCCATCCCATCCATCTTCTTCAACACCAGGATCCAGATCCGTATTTTCAAATACCTGGTTACCCCATCTGTCATAGATGCGCATGTAGGCAATATTGATCAGGTTTCTTCTACCTGAAATGGTGAACTTGTCATTGATATCATCACCGTTAGGTGAGAATACTGTTGGTATAAAGATGATCCTTGGAACAATAACAGTTAATCGCATGGAATCCGATGCAGTACAACCGGCCGTATCAGTGAGTATCGCTGCAAAGGTTGCGCTTGAACTTGCGATAAACTCAAGCACAGGACAACCTGGACAATCAAGCCCATCATAACCTGTCCAGTTGATATCCTGTATGGCATTGCTGTTCGCATTCGTAGTCAGGTTGATCTTCACAGAGTCATCAATCGCCACAGTCTGATCAAGACCAACATCTACTGTAAGTTTATCCGGTTCCGTTATTGTAAATGATCTTGCAATAGAACATCCGTTAGCATCTGAAACAGTCAGACCGTATGTTCCCGGGCTTAACATTGATAGATCCGTACCACCCTGTGGACTAACAGACCATTGGTAAGTATATGGTGGTTTTCCACCTGTAATACCATTTACGACCAATGTTCCATCATCATCTCCGAAACACGTGATATTCATCAGGCTGACATTTATCTCATCGATGATCTCATCACTTTCTTCAACGTCAGCGGAGGCAGATTTTTCACAACCATTTGTTGTGTTTCTAATTGTCAGCGTATACGATCCTCCCTGCGAAACATCGATATCAGCACCAGTTGTATCACCTTCAATGACACCATCTGATGTTGTCCATGCAAGTGTATAGCCTGTTGGATCTCCAAGGACAGCAGATACGCCCGAAATAGGTGTGTTACAATCAATGGTATCTCCTGGTGTAAGTGTTATCGTTGTAACAGAAGTATCAATTGTGACAATGGCCTGGTCTGCACTTTGACAACCATTGCCGGCATCATTTACAACTATTGTATAAACACCTGTCTTATCAACTGTAGCTGTAATCTGATCATCCGCACCAACAATGTTACCATCAGGCGTTGTCCATAAATATGTAATGTTAGGTCCAACTGATGAACCACCACCCTGTAAAAAGCTGAGTTCATTGCAAGTAATTACACGATCCGGCCCTGCATCAGCTATTGGCGCATTTGCATCCTGGACAACTACCACAGAAGTGGAATCAACACAACCATCTGCAGTGGTAACTTTTAATTTATACGTACCCGGTGCAGCAGCAACGGCTACATCCTGATCTGTCGGTGGATTTATCGCGCCGTCACCAGTTGACCATTCATATGTAATACCATTACCAGTTGAGCCGGTTCCATCAAGTGTCAGGATATTACCACCTGAACAAGTTAGTACGAGACTTGAATTACTGATAAATGCAACTGGTGGATCATAGACATTGATGGTTATACTTTCTACAAAATCACACTGATCTTCTTCATAGTTATATGAAACGAGATGCGATCCTGCACCCGCAACATTCGGATCAAAGTTTCCTGTATTTGCATTTGTAATACCAGGACCTGACCATGACCCTACTCCTCCATTTCCATTGGTAATTGTGACTTCAAGATCTATTGATTGTGTGCCAGCGTATAAACAAATATCTGTTACAGGTGTAATTGCAATTGTCGGAGTAGGACACAATCTCGCTTCACAATCGAAAGTGTCACGGCGCTCCGGACAAGGTCCTGCGCGCTGAGAAAGAATTTCAATCTGAACGATGTTTCCAGGTACTAATCCATTAAACAAAATGCATGTACCTGTTTGTACTCCAATTTGTCCTGACAATGTAGTTACGGTATAAGTGATCGTTGGATCATCCGGCCAGCAGAATTCTACATTATTAGTTTGTGCAGCACAGTTCACTGCAGGAGCTGTCAGTGTCGGTTCTACCTGAGTGTTATTTGTAATAACATCAGATGAACAACCATTCTCGCTTACCTGAAGGCGTATTGGTTTTGAACCTGGTGTTGCAAAACTTAATTGATATGGACCAATACCTGATCCGGCAACAATTGTGGCAGTTCCAAAATCCCATGCAAAGTTCGCCGTACCTGCTGCATTGCCTGTATAGGTAACATTCGCAACATCAGAAATACAGATTAATGGATCAGCTGTAAAGTCAGCAATAAGTGAGTCATATACATTTACAATATAGGGTGCTGAGAAAGGACAACCATTCACATCAACTGTGTGCGTTAATTGGTGTTGTCCTGCACCTGAAACGGTTGAATCAAATATACCCAGAGCCGGATCTATAATACCACTACCACTCCACACACCCGTACTTGGACTTCCATTTACGACTGCAGTTAATGTGCCATTTACAGGTGCATTGAGACAATATTCTGTTGGTCCACCTAATTCAATTGTTGGTGGTGGACAATTTTCTGCTGTGCACATTACCGTTTGAACATTCGGCGGACAAGCCCCCGAATAAACTGTGGTAAGCGTCATATTTACTATAGTCCCTGGAGTCAACCCACTAACCATATAATTTGTAGTGCCCGCGGGAAGAACAATAGCAGGTCCCGGAGCTATAAATACTTCATAGTTCACAACACCTGGTACATCTACCCAAATGAAGTTAACAGAACTGATTGTAGATGAACAGTTGATCGTTGGAGCCTGTGTATTTGTTACGGTTACAACTGCTGATGCAAATGCAGTATCACATCCTGGTTCACTGACAGAGAGATTAATTATTTTATCTCCCGGCAAACTCCAAAACAATTCATATGGACCATCACCTGATCCGGACACAATTGTAGCTCCACCAAAATCCCAGTTCACCACACCATTAACAGAATGGTCGCCAGTGAAAACAACAATGGTTGTTGAATCTGCACAAACATCAGTATCATACGTAAAGCTGGCTTCAGGCGTAGGAATGATATCAACAACAAAGCAGGTAGATTCACCCTCCCCACATTCATTTATTGCATACACACATACCTGGCCACCTTGAGTAAAAGAAAAATCCATTTCTACATCGCATGAACCATCCTGGTATACTTCGACACCCGGAGGACCTGACCATACATACTCATACCCAAGTATAGGATCACAATCTGTAACATGGAAAAATATGCCTCCCTGGGCACAAAGAAGCGTGTCTGGATTTGTCTCAGGAGCAGGCGGTGTATGTTGATTCGTATTTAATACATAATCTTCAAGATCATAAAAGCAACTGCCAGCAGGAGTGTTTACTTCCACAACTGCATCTACCACTACAATACCATTTGCCAGGATCGAGATCATGGAACTATTGTCATATTCAACCCCATCCACATACCACTGATACTGCAGTGTGGCATTAGTAGGTATTACTTCCTGCACTAATACAGAAAAAACATATTCACCATCCTGGCAAACAAAATCGATAAAGGCATCAAGACCTGCGACAGTTAAATTTAACATTGCTGTTGAATCACAGCCATTGAGGCCCATGCCAGGATAGTCAAGATCATACATCCCGGTGGCATCATATTCTTCACCTTCATAAATGAAGGGATCAAAATTTTCGTTAAAACAATGGAGCGTATCGACCATACCTACCGGTACAATAGGATACTCTTCCACATTCCAGATACTATCGTAGGGACAACCATCATCATTATCGAAGGTTGCATTATACGTTCCTTCGCCAGGAATGTTGACACCATGCCAGCTGAATGGAAATTGTTCCTGGCAAAAGGTTTCAGGATCTTTGTCTACATCATCTATTTCAACAATCTCTACCTGAAAACAGACTTCTTCTGATTGATCACAACCTGAAAAAGCTCTTACACATATATCCCATGTTCCGGCAGGAGCATCATTAGGAATGTCGATCGTGTGAATTGGTAACGTAGACGTTACTGTATCCCCTGACCAACCTAATACCCATAGGTATCCATGCGCTAATGAAATCTGAGGTCCGGTGACCATAGTAAAATCATCGTAGCCCTGGCATACCACACCAGGCACTGCCATCGTTTGCGCCGGGTCAAGCTCGTCATCAAAACCAGGTGTTTCAATTCCGGATACAAAGTCAATCGTATACTGACATAAAGCACCGCCGCTTCCGTCAATAACGAGCCAATATGTTTGTCCAACCACCAGTCCATTAGCCTGCAGAATCATTGTTCCTCCCTGATTCGTACCCGGATTGCAAACGATCACATCGCTGTTAGTCCATGGGCATGCACCGAGGATCGCACTTTGAAGCCCCTGTCCATTATCACAACCATCCACATGGATATTGATCTGGACGTTGGGTTGTGTGGGTATAAAAGCAAAATATTGCGGATTGTGTATTGCAGTATTGTTTCCACACCAGCCGTTGTATGGAGGCCCTCCAAAATTTGATAAGGTTTCATAACAAGCGTCAACCAGGCATGTAAATGGCGCGGTAGCGCAGTCCCCTGTGGGCAACTGACTAGGTGGGTTACATTGTGACTGAGCTTTGAAAAATGAAAAAAGAAGAAAAGAGAATAAGACAGTTTGTCTTATTAAAAGAGTACTGGGTGATGTCATGCTCCCTTGGATTTTTTGCCTTTACACACGGATGGCGAATTTATAAAATTATTCATTGCTGAAGCCAGTTATGGCCCATTTGGCCACCAAAACAGGTTTTATTTAGGTATAATTGCCCAGTTGGAACCGAAACTATTGTTTTGTGGCGGGTCAACAGTATAAAGACTCGTTTTGGGAGTATTTCGCTGCCTGTGAGTCATATAACTATGAGGAAAATAGATATTAGAGATACATGAAATATGAAACCCGATTTGACGGGATTAAGAGACGACTCCTCATAGAATCTGAGAGCCTTTCCCTCCGATTTAACCTAACCCAGAATGTTACAGAACTACCGAATCAATGTGATGGTGCCGTGGTGCAATTCAACATTTCCATTTATCAATCGGAGTTCAAGAATGTAAGGAAATACGGCCGGGTTAAGTGTTTCTCCCCCATTCATAGTACCATCCCAAAAAACTGACGGATCCATTGGGTCAAAGTCCTCCTTTCCGTACACCGCATTCCCCCACCGGTCAAAAATGATCCACCGTAGTACCCGTTCAATGCCGGGCGTCATGTTAAGCCGAACCTCATCATTGATTTGGTCATCATTTGGAGAAAAGATATTGGGAATATAAAATTTACCCTTTTCGATCACATAGATGATAAGGACATCAGATTTTACACACCCGGTAATAGAAGAGACCGTGTACGTATATGACGTGGTTTCAAAAGGCGACACATTAAAATCCGGGCAATCATTGCAGAGGGGTATTCCTAATGAATCCCATACCTGGGATAATATCTCATTGGGCAGGATGTCACTCATGCCAGATAGGATTGCTGGTTCTCCCAAAAAGATTTCCTGGTCAGGACCTGCATCGATCACAAATAAATTAGTCGGATCGATGACAACAAGCGTATCATATTGACATCCTGCGGCATCCACTATTTGCAAGAGATAACTTCCTGCGGAAAGCCCGGCAAACGAAGTTCCGGATTGGGGAACCCCTGTGTCCAATTGGAATAAAATGGGGGATACTCCACCTGTAAGTCCAAGAATTTCAATGATCGCATTTGTATCTCCAGTGCATTTGGGAGGAGACAATTGCAGAATAGCCTGGGTGATCGCATCCGGATGTTCCATCATCACAATACTGTCAACATTAGTGCATCCATTGTCGAGTCGTGACACCTCGAGGAAATACGTACCAATATCTGTGGCATCAATAATGTCCAGGTTTGTAGGACTATTGATATTTCCCCCGGTTACTGACCAACGATAATTGAGACCTGCCGGAATTGATCCACTCCCATCCAGCATGAAGTCTCTGTTTTGACACCTGATTTCACCAATGGGACTTATCACTGCGTCGGGTGGCATTGTATCAATGGGCACTAAGATCGTATCAATGGATGCACAGCCATTGTCAGCGGTTGCCGAAATAATAAATGGTCCGGTGTCACTTACATCCAATTGATCAAGGACGCTTAATGGATTTCCTGCTAAATCTGTCCACTCAAAAATGGGGGAAGGAATATTTGCTGTTGCAATCAGTGACACTAATGTATCAGTGCAGGTTAATGTGTCAATTATAACTGTGATGACAGGAAAAAATGCAGGCTCCAGTACAATTGTATCATTCCTGAAGCAGTGATTTTTGCCTTCCAGACTGATATAATAGATTCCGGGTGTAGTCACTACTAGAATGGAATCCGTATCGAGAACAGTACCCATATCATCAGTCCAGATAAAGCTGATAATAGAATCCGGCGACGTGACAAAAAACCTGGCGGAATCAGTAATACATCCCAATGTATCCACCAGGAGAAAACTTTGAGGAGGCTCAAAATCAGCTTCAACATGAATCGGGATTGTCGTGCTGCAACCATTTAATCCAATACCAGTAGCGAAATAATTTCCCGTATCTGACACCATTGGGTTTAGATCAGAAGAAGTAAATGAATTTGGACCTGTCCATGAAATGGCAGTTAAACTGTCAATAGGAATTGTGCGGATCATCCCGATCAGGTCACAGCCAAGTGTATCAGCTTCAAGGAAGAATAATGGCATTATCGTGTCTGCACCAACCTCTATTAGACTAGTTGCCACACATCCATTCAATCCTGTAACGGATAAAAGATATACTCCGGCCTCACTTACGTTTAAGTTGGGACCTGTTGACGTAGTCATATCAGGAAATTGCCATCTTATATCTGCATATTGGACACCAGGGGATGGCAAAAAAAAGAGCTCTCCGAGTGGTTCAATACAACTAATCGTATCAGTTAGATATGAAATCACCGGGGGTGACATATCCGAAAATAATTGAGCTGCTGCTGTGACCTCACATCCTGAATCAACGTCAAATGCGGTAACGTAATACGTACCCGGAACGGTAACATTGACAAAAGCATTGTTTGAATCAGGACCTGTAAAGCCTATCCAATGATAAATATCAGCATCAGGAACATTCATGCCGATTGTACCGACTGGATTGAGACAATTAATTGTATCGTTTGTGGGCTGAGCAATTGGAAAATTAGTACTGGCGAAAATTTCAAGAGTATCAGTACGCTTGCATCCATTGTTTCCTAAAACATGTACATAGTAACTGCCAGGAATCGTCAGGCTGACATCAAAACCAACGACCAGGATCCCGTTCGGACCAAACCAATAAGGTGCTGGCTGTATTCCGGTGGGATCAACAAAAATATTAACTGGCTGATTACAACGCAAACTATCTACGCCAACAAAAATAATACTGGGTTCATTGAAATCCGGATCATAAAGTATAGACCCAACTGACGAACATCCGTTATCAGGATCAGTCACTGTAACTGTAAACAATCCTGTGGAAAATACGAGTATAGCCTGGTTAGTGGGGTAAGGCCCTGCGGGACCATCCCATTCATATATCATGCCTGCTGCATTCACACCTAACACACCTGCATCAGATGTGCACACTCTGTCAAATTCAACAATGATAGCATCTGGCCCAGTCTCATCAGATAAGACATCGGCAAAAGCAGTCACCTGACAACCTGCTGTGGAGACGACCGTTAAAAAATAACGCCCGGGAACTCCAACTGATATATTCTGTAAATTACTTGAAAAACCAAAGGGTCCATTCCAATTGTAAGTGACATTAGTTGGTATTACAATCGGATGAATATTAAGCGTCGGATTATTACAAGTTAGAATACCTCCTTCTAAAAAAATAAGAGGATACGTTACATCACCTTCCACTTCGACATCTGCACTTACTTCGCAGTTTGGATCTCTCACAGTAAGAGTATATATCGATGGGACCGTAGCCTGAATCATACTGGATGCAGGATTACCAATTATAGTCCCGGTTGTGGTTGTCCATTCATATGTAGTCATTCCATTGCCACCACCAGATCCACTTCCATCAAGAAGAACACCAGGACCTCCACATGATATGGAGTCCGGGATCGCAATTATTGCCTGGAGATTATTGGATGTAAGTGTTAACTGAAAAACGCTATCACATAAATTCAATCCGTCTTCAACAACATAATATGTTCCGGAAGTTGTGAACAATTGGTTGCGAAAAAGATAGCTTTCGAGCGGACATAATGAATGACTGATAAAAACTGTATCCGGTATAGAAATGACATTAACTGGTATACAGGAAGAAGTTTCATCACCGCATACAACACCGTCATTGATGGCTTGAACTAACTGAGGATAATTACCAGCTGCTATTAATGCATTAATCGCTGCAGCGTCAGAAAGAAGATAACTCAATCCACATAAGTTGTAGTTACCCGGCGGCGGTGACACGGAGAGTGAAGCCCCGGCATTTACAATAGAAATGCCATTCGTCAGGATGTATTGATATCCATATTCCGCCGGAGGAACATTACCCTGAAAATCAATGCTGACTACGGATGATTGAAGGACATCACTTTCGCAAAGTGTTATTGATTGCGGAGATAACATTCCCGCATTGGGTGCACATGAATTGCATCGCAAACCAGCAGGATTACAAAAAATCAGGCTTGCACTTACCAGGGTTCCCATCTGGAACTGATCATGATCTTCAATGATAAGCTGCCACAATCCATTTGCAGAACCATTTGAAAAATCTTCCAGACACCCCGATGCAGGATGATAGGTACCGGTATAGTTTGATGGCGAAACCCAGGTTTGAACATTGGACCACGTCGATGCAAATCCTGCATCAGGAACAGGTAAAGTAGCACAGGGTATAAAACCGATGTTCCATGTGATCAGGTTTGTTGATGTGATCGTTGTGGTTACCGGGCCGATTAATTGTATAGTAGTTCCGCCGGGTGAAACCAGGGACATGGTCAGATCTCCGAGATATTCATGATTAAAGTTTACCTGCACACCGCAAATTCCCTGGGTAGGACTTGCCAGATCACTATCTGTCAACCCTGTTACAAAAAAATCAATCGTCAGGACACCCGGATCCGGAATTGACTGCGACACGGATGTCGTACACTGAGATCGAAGATGAGTCAGTGATGATCCCAGAAAACTAATTAGAATTAATACTCTGATGCGTGCTCTTATCGTCATAAATCGCTTTTGACCATATCTAAAGATATGTCTAATGACTAATGATATGGGAATAAAAAGGTTTGAGACGTAACCAGAAAAAAGAGCCCTCCTATTGGAAGGAGGGCTCGAAACAAGAGAAATGGGCAAGTAATAAATTTTATGTGTCTTTCGACATCCTATACATTTTACACTATTACCTCACAAGGGTAACATCTCCCGCGAGTTTTTCTTCAAGTCCATCACCATGAAGTAATTCAATACGGTATACATAAACACCCGGATTCAGCCTTTCACCTCTGAAATTTCCATCCCAGCTGCCATCCTTGGAATTAGGCAGGAATGTACCAGGACTGCGGAACACCAAATCACCCCATCTTGTATAGATCTCCATGGCAGTAATTTCGATATCATTGTCTGTAAAGGCAGTGAAGAAATCATTAATACCATCACCATTCGGACTGAATACATTCGGAATATAAATATCCCTGTCACGTACCACCAGGAACGTAATGGATTGTTCAATTTCACAACCTCTGACATCAAAAGCCTGAAGTGATATCTGACCAGCCTGGTCAGCTACGAACTCAACTACAGGACAATTAATACAAATGATACTGTCATTCAACCTCCAGACAACTGAGTCTGGCGTATCTGATGTGCCACTAAAGAGGAAGCTTAATTTGATCGTATCACCAAATGCATAGATCAATGTATCATTGACGTAATTGACAATGGACAGATCAACTACCACCAATTCCTCGATGGTAAATTCTTCATTCAATTTACAACCAGCTGCATCTGTGATTTCAAGATCATAATCACCTGCAGGCAGGTTAGTGAAATTACCAGCCGTAACAGGAGCAGCTCCATTAAGAACATATGAGTATGGTGCTGTACCTCCCACAACTGTTATGACCTGAGCGCTACCCGGAGCATCACCTTCACAATCCGGAGATTGAATCTGTAATGTAACATCCGTAGGGAAGTCGCCATTTTGATCAATTACCACCTGGTCAGTTGAAGTACAACCTGTCAGGTTATTCATGACGGTAAGTGTGTATGTAGCACCAGCGCCCGCAATTGGATTTTTGATATTGACATCACTCAATACACCACCTGTTGTAAATGACCATGTATATGAAAATTCGGCTCCATCACTTGTAGCAGGGCCGCCAAGAACTGTAGTTGACGTTGTGCAATCCAGTGTCACAGGTGTTCCTGCATCAGCAACAGGATTAGCATCAATGATGACTTCAACTGTAGTGACATCATCCGGACAAGGACCATTTCCGTTGACTACATATTCGAATGTATACTTACCTGCAGCTTGTGCCACAACATTGAATGTTCCTGCAGTAGCATTGAACGCACTACCTGTACTCATGTTTTGTGATGTCTCTACCCATTGTCCACCACCATCTGCATTTTGCAGCAGGGTTGCAAGTGATATTGTCTGAGTTTCACCTTCGCAATATGAAGCAGGTGTTGCTGCACTACCAGCATCAGGAGTTCTGATCACATTCACCGGAGTAGTAACTACGGCCGTGCAATAGGACGGAAGACCTGCAAGTGTATATGAGAGCACATACGTCCCAACATCCGCTCCAGTAGCATCGAAAATATTTCCTGTAAGTGTTGCAGGATTATTTCCGTTCGGTTCACTATCAATATTCCAGTCACCATCAGGATCGGTAGGATCAATTACTAACAGTGCAAGATCAAGCGTTCCGTCATCATTACAGAGATCCTGAGCTGCACTCACATCTATGAATGGACAAGCACAATCTGTAATAGTTACTGTTAGATCTTCTGAAATATCTACACACGGATCAACCGCAGTATTTGTTGTAAATGTAAACACATAGCTACCCGCACTCAGGCCATCGAAATTCACATTTGCCAGGTTGCCAAGAGTAACACTTGATGGACCGGATGTTTGTGCCCATGTTCCACCTGATCCTGAAATAAGTGAATTGAAGTTAATGCTTGTCGTAGGTCCACCTGGTTCCTGCACATTACATGCAGTGGCTGTATTGGTCAGATTGATCGTTGGTGAGGTTTGTCCAACAACAACAAAATCATCTGTACCCATACATCCGGAGTTACTGCTTACGGTAACTGTATATGTTCCAGGTGCATTTACTGTCACCATCTGTGTGATGGCGCCACCGGCATTTGCAGACCAAACATAATTATCAAAACCACTTCCAGCATTCAGTACTGCAGAACCTGCATCACATATTGCATCGTCACCTGAAATCACTGGACTTAATGTTGCGTTCTCATCTGTAGTAACATCATCTGTTGCGATACAACCATCCGGATCAATCACGGTAACTGTAATGATACCTTCGAAGCTAGTGGTGATCTGATCAGAAGTTTCACCTGTAGACCATAAGACAGAAGAATATCCCGCAGGAACTTCGAGTGTTGCCTGATCACCCGGACAGAATACAAATGAACCCGTGATCTCAACCGTTTCCTGATAAGGAGGATTGACTGTTGCACTCGCAGTATTTGTACATCCATTGGCATCAGTAACAGTGACAACATAATTTCCTGCCGTATTGACTGTTATAGATGGGGTTGCTTCAACGGTACTCCAGGAGTATGTAAATCCAGGTGTAGCGTCTAATTGTGTATCACCACCTACACAGAAATCAGGATTGCCTGTCACTGCTACAAATGGTACAGGATGATTTCCCACAATTTGTGAATCAGTTCCCACACAACCTTGTGCATCTGTTACAGTCACTTCATAAATGCCAGCTGCTGATAATGTAACGGTTTGTGTTATTGCATTGCCAGCATTTGCCGACCATACATAACTAGCTCCAGGACCGGCATCAAGAGTTGTCGTTTCTGATGTCTGGCATATCATATCATCACCTGTAATGACAGGTATGAAAGGAGTTTCAATAATTGTAATACTTGCAGAAGATGTACATCCGTCACTGCTCGTTACAGTTACACCATGTGTTCCTTCTTCTACCTGAATAGTTTGAGTAGGCGCTCCTGTTGTCCATAAATAAGTTGCAAAGCCAGCACCTGCATCAAGAGTTGCCTGGACGCCAGCGCAAATTTGTGTCGGACCAAGGATTGTGTTTGTTATATCACCTGATGTTACAACAATGCTATCCACGCCGGAACATCCAACATTGTCACCAACGCTGAGAATGTAAGTTCCGGGACTGTTGATCGTAGCAGTATTGCCAGTCGCACCGCCTGCATTCGCACTCCATGTATAATCCTGGAATCCGGTAAGTGCTGTGAGTGTAATTGTTTCACCAGTACAAATAATATTATCTCCCTGCAGATCAGGATCAAGAGAGGCAGTTTCAAGCACTTCGAAATCTACTTGAGCTGTACATCCGTTTTCATCAGTAACCTGTACTGAATAAGCACCCTGGCTATTAAATACACCATTGCAATTACCACAGTTGTACCAAATAATTGCATCCCATGGGCCTCCATAATCATCTGCATCCAGAGTAATCGATGAACCACTGCATATCTCAAATGTATCAGGGAACGGGAAATTTGGTTGCGGATACGTGCCAATCGTAATTTCTTCCTCACCTGTACAACCGAACTCATTAGTTACAGTAACACTGTATGTGCCTGCCTGGAATACATCGATTATTTGTTCCCCGTCGTCACCAGGACCTGTCGACCAGATGTAATCATCAAACTGTTCTGTAACACTAATAATGACATCATTATCAAAATTACACACCAAAGTTTCTGCATCAAGAATTGGCTCTGGTGAGGGCTGTTCCTCAATTGCGATATCAGATGAAGCAGTACATCCATTGGCATCTGTCACAGTAACCTCGTAGGTGCCAGGGTAAAATGCATCAATGGTCTTACCTGATTCTAATCCTTCAGGAGTTGTCCACTCATAATAATAAGGTGCCTCTCCTAAAGAGGCCTGTCCTGTTAACTGGGTTGATTCTCCTTCACAGAGAGCGAGCATATCATTAAGTGCATCGATAAAAACTTCAGGTGATTCATTGAACAATAAATCAACTGAGTCTTTGCCTATGCAACCTTCACTATCCGTTACCTCAAGAAGAAATTCACCCGATAAGTCAGATGAAATATCCTGAGAAACATCCGTAGATGCATCTGGTAAAGTCCATAAAAAATCATACGGTTCAAAGCCGCCAGTCGCAGTCCCACCTAAATCCAAGGGACCATCCTGAAGACATTGCTCAACTATTGGAGCTACGATATCTACCGGGAATGTTTCATACACTGAGATGGACATGGTGGCTGAATGGAAACATCCAACTTCATCAAAGACAGAAACGATGTATTGTGTACCGTTTACTGGATTCGCTACTGTAATGCTGGAGGTGGATTCACCGCCTGGTGACCAGGTATATTCATAATTTCCAGTACCACCGGTCACCTCCGGCGCAATGATGTAGGGAGTGGTCGGCGTAGCGCATAATACCAATGGATCTAGTATTACTTCTATCTGAGGATATACCAGAATGGTAACTTCCATTTCAAATACAGGACACGCACCACCTGCAAATCCCAGGAAATTATAGACAACCTCTTCTGGATCTCCTGTAGTATTGGTTAAGGTATTAATTACTAACGTACCAGGACCTCCCTGACCACCAGTTGCTCCACTGACCAATGTAGGCTCTACTGTCCATTGCCAAAAATCTACATCGGGTTGGTCAATAACATACACAAACTGGGATCCGCTACAAATCGGATCCAGCATTTCATTATCTGAATCAAGTTCAGTACAACACATAGGAAGTGTAAGCTTGGCAGGTTGGTCAAGTGCGCAAATACTGGCGTTTCCAGTCCATGCCCCGGTCTCTCCATCAGCGGTTGTAAAGAACCCAAGACTCAAGTCCATTGTGGTCGGGTCTTCCAAACACTCCGGATACGGTCTCACATTAAGATCAAAACAAAACGACCATGGTCCCATGCCAGCACCGCACGTATTTCCATCACCCCAATCCACGCGCACAGGTGGTCCGGGAGTGGCGCAACTCCCATTGATGCCATACGCAAACCATCCACCTGGCAATATGGTACCTAACGGTGTACCCCAACACGGATTACAACAACCTCCAGTCAATCCACCTGTATTAGGACAATCCGGATCATAAAGAAGATTACACATGTCAAGAGTACCATTTCCATCAAAGTCGCCTAACTGATAAAAGAGGTGGTTATAATGGTAGTCAACATCCTGGAACCAATCCCATGTACTGGCACCATAGATTCCATTGCCAGCGACACCGATTGCATTTCCATTGACAGTAGCACCCAGTGGCTGACCATTAGCATCGAAAGATGATGGATCCCATCCATTTCCAAACACAGGAATTAATCCCTGAAACCATTGACATCCATTATTTGCCGCAGTGTATGAATTTACATTCATACAAACGCTGACAGTTTCTCCAGGAAAGAACGGTCCTGTGAGTGGCCCTCCGGAGGATCTGCCGGTAATCTGAATATCACGACTGGTGACACAAAGGGATGCTGCAGAAATGGTATTCACACAAACTTCAAAGTCTCCACCTACATTATTTAAAGAACTTACGGCGATGTAATAGACAGCATTAGCTCCAACATCAGAACCAAAAGCCTCTGCTTCACCATTCGATCCAACTATACATGGCAGATTACTGGTTGTAAGGGGTACAAGCTCAAGATTACTACAATCTCCTACCAGGTGGAATAAAGTAATAGTCGGTGCGTCAAAATCATCACTATTGACCTGGATGTTCATAAGGGCAGCATCACCGTCTGTATTTACCTGGAACCAAACAGTAGAAAAGTCTCCAACTCCACATGGATTATTAAATAATTCCGGATCGGCAAACAAGTTACAACCTGGTATACAGACAAACGGTTGATCTGATAATACGTTATTAATTATGGTAGACTCTTCGCAAATATCGTTTGTAAAACATGGAGGAATCTCATCCACACAAATTTCAAAATCCGTTTCAGTTGGTTCTGAAGTACCAACACTTAAGTAGTAGGTGACCGTCTCATCAACCGGACCGAATTCGATCGGATCAGTTGGTGGATCTCCACAATAAAAGTTGACAATATTACCTGGCTGGTTACAATCTGTAATTTCCCAAAGAATAACAGATACATCCATCCCTGGTGTTACATCATCGAGATCAAGCTGTATTTCATAACCAACATTATCAGGATCTGCCATAGACAGTGTATACCATACTGTATTGGAAATAGCACTTTGACACGCGTTAGGTACAGCCCAATTTTCCGGATTGGCATATATCGTTGTATAGTCGTTGCAGTTTCCGTTAGTAGGTAGTGCAATAGCATCGCATGGATCATCATTTGGTGGTGGCTCAGGATTGAATACATTCATACAAAAGTCACCCACCGCGTTATTTTCAAAACCCACTGCGATATAATATGTATTACCTATAATGAGTTGATCGTTAAAATCAAGGATTGTTCCATTCGCACATTCAAGTGCGATTGCACCCTGCAACTGACAAGGTGATCCTGTGAATTCCACTAATGCAATCTGAGCATCAGCATTGAATACAGGATCAACAGTTATCTGAACGTCAGGCCCCTGGGCAACAAATGAATACCAGATATTATAAGAATCATCTGGATTCCAGCAACTAAATTCACCCACATCTGTAGAAGGCCAATCATTATTGAGTGGATTACCACTAATGCTGGTAAAACATTGAGTATCCTCGTCCAATATATTGGAAGGGATGTTAATCGCACCACTACAAGGGTCATTAGGTGCCGGAATCGGGTTATTGATACATAATTCAAAATCGCCAATTCCCGTACCATTAAAATCACTGTTGCTAAACCCTACTACGACATGATATTGTGTCCCAATGACTAGTTGATTATCTAATACTATAGTGTTGTTTCCGGTGGCACAACCTAATTCAATGGCTCCTGTAACGTTACAATTGCTGCCAGTAAAATCTATCACCGCAAACTGTGCCGGACCAGGTCCTCCAGCCGGTATATTAACTTCGAGACTCACACCCACCGCAGTAAAGGAATACCAGACATTGTATGTAGATCCAGTGAAGCAACTTGGGATCAGGACGTCAGTTGATGGAAAATCATTATTGTAGGGCTGGCAAGTACCATCTAATACACTGACCACCTGCGAGGTGATACAGGCATCATTAGTGGCTGGCACCGGATTGTCTATACAAATATCAAATAAACCCTGGCCATTGTTGGAAAATGCGACCATGACATAATAGACAGTTCCTACTACGAGCTGATTATCAAGCGTTAAGGTAGTTGCTGCTGCACAATCGATTTCAAGCGCTCCCGCGGCTACACATGGCCCTCCGGAAAACTGGATGACTGTAATCTCCGGCGTACCAATCGCGGAGTTCACAGTAATTTCTGCACTTGTACCAATAGCGGTGAACCGGAACCAGACATTGTTGTTAGAACCTGCCGTGCAGGCAAACGAACCAATATCCTCATTTGCACCTGTGTTATCATTGCCGGTGACACAAGTGCCATCCAGTTGAGTTATAACAACTGCATTAGAGCAGTTATTATTAGGTTGAGCTACGCAATACAGTGTAGAGACTACACAGATGCATAGCAAAATCAGTCTTGTTCGCATTTTTTGTTGTGTATAATTACTTGCCCAATAGATAATGTGTTATGCCCAATTGGTTTCTCTTAGATTGCACAATATACAAATATTGTATTGTTCTATAAGAAATAACCAAATCTTCCATCTGACTTCTCGCCGAAATACAGACATTTAATTTGTGTTATTTCTTTGTAAACCAACGTTTTAAATAAATAACTATATGTAATAAGTCAGAATCTATGATCTCGTTTTCCTCTAGTAAGACTCCAAAGAAAGTAGTGCTCTCGAATCTTTCTTAGAATACGGTTAGGATCACCTAATCTGGCAGCATTTAGCTGGAAAAGAATTAAAGTAAAGAGAAAGAAAAACCAATCTGCACAACAGATACACATTGCTTGCACTCCGCTGCCCTCTATGTTAAGAATTTGATAAATTATCGTAGTACCACCAACCTGCAGGGTGTTATACCACGTCTTGTCCAACCATAAGGATATAAAATCCACGTGTTAATGATGTCAATTCTGTTGGAAGGAACCAATCCCGATCCTTCTATATCCTGATGACTGTTTGAATCTCAATGTCTTGTGTCGTACGTAACTGTAAACCCAGGATGGGATCATTTAGGGTACTGATATGGACCTGATCTTTGGCAGGATTTGAGTAAATGCTGATTCCGGATAGTGATTTCTGTTTAACTACTAAAGTTATGGTCAGGATTACAATAAAGAATACAGTGTCCGCTCCACACTGATTTTCTGCCATGATTTTGGCCGGACAATAACGTATGTATTGTTATTTCATGAGGGTACATATCTGGTTCGTCTCTTATTAAGATACCCACTCCCGGTTCCGTTGCTCGTTCAATTTTTAAATAATTTTCGTCTTCAGCATCCGGTTCAATCCCTGCATATCCTTCCTGACTTCAATATTTACCCATCCTGCTTCAAGAGCAATATTCTTAATTTCATCAGCACGAAATTCATTTAACTCAAGATAACATGTTCCACCTGGACGCAAATGGTTATATCCTTCCTGCAATATTTTTTTATAAAAAATATCCGGGTCATTACCTGCCGGAAATAATGCTGTTGGTGGTTCAAATTTTAATTCTCCCAACAATTTCTCAGTAACATAATCTGAAGAAATATAAGGCGGATTACTTACAATAATATCAAATATCCCTAATTCAGAAAAACCAAGAGAGAGAAAATCGTGGTGCAAAAATTCAATTTGAAGCGCATGCATATCTGCATTTTCAATGGCTATTTTTAACGCTTCGTTCGAGATGTCAATGGAAATAATTTCTGCACATTCACGCAGCTGTTTTTTTAAAATAATTGGAATACAACCACTCCCTGTACCGATATCAAGAATTCTTACCCTATCATTTTTTCCTTTCTGATCATTAATGATCCAGTACACCAGTTCTTCAGTTTCTGGTCTTGGAATCAATACATCAGGTGTTACTTTTAATTTCAATCCGTAAAACCAGGTGTAGCCAATGACGTATTGGACTGGCTCACCATTTGTCAGTCGTGAAAGGATTTGCAACATGCGAGATTGGTCACTTTGACTTAAAGTAACCTCGTCATGTTTGCGGAATAAAAATATTTCTTCCCAGACCAGTTCGGCAATATTCATTGCTTCACGTGCCTCAAAACGTTCAGTTGCTGATAATTCAGCAGCCAATGTTTTTACACTCCAAATATCCATAGGGAAAGTGTAAATGTTGAAAGAAGAAGAATTGCATAAAATATCCACAGACGAATATTCATCATCTCAGATAACCTGATATGATAACGGCGTCTGACTATAAATATTAGGACTATTTTTTCAAAAATAAAAGCGATGAGCGTACCCAGCGCAATCCCTGCCAAACCCAGGTACTGCATCAATATCAGGCTCGCAACTATATTCAATGCCAGTTCGGCAAGAGATACATACCAGAGAATTTTAGCATCTCCCCTTGCAGTTAAAATTGTTTGTGGAAAAACTACCTGGGTAAGCGCCAGCAACAAATAAATATTAAAGATGATCGCGCTGGCACGATATGCATAGCCAAAAATAATTTCAAAAAATAACGGGCTCAACAATATAAAAAATGCAAGTACGGGATACACCATATGCATCAGTCGGATGGAGCGTTGTTTTAATTCGATGACACCTTCGGTGCTTTTTAACCGAGGGATCATGGCAGTGCTAAATCCTGCCGTCAAAGCAACCACCAGCGGAAATTCACGCGCGCCATATCTGAAGATGGCAAATGATGATTCATCAAAATGATGCGCAACCAACCATGAATCAAAACTTCTTGCCAGCCCTGATGACACTGCATACATCACTAATGGCCATGTTGCAGGCCAGATAGTGAGAAATATTTTTTTTAGCGGTAGATTTTTTACAAACGTGGTTTTTGTCATGAGCCAAACAAAACCTACTAAAGCATAGCAAACCATTCCAATCAACACCCCTTCAATTCCCGGCAGACTATTGTACCCTGTCCAACATGCAAACGCAGGACATATAAGTACGTACAATGATAGCAGCATGGAATTTTGCCCCTTGATCAATCCAAGAAATGGTGAAACCCAAACCGGAATAATCAGTGCCTGATAAAAGATAAAAAGCCGGAATCCTTCAAGATTTTCACGGTCAGTAAATAATGGCACCAGCCATTTGTGACCGGCAACCAATAATGTCATTGACGAAAGACTACCCAACAGATAGATCCAAAGAAAGGATGATGCACTTTGTTTGTCTTTAGCAATATCGCTGGTGGACAGGAAGCCCCGGATCAGTGCATCTGACCAAAAAAATGTCATGAGGTAGCCGCACAACATCAACATTTCAATAGATCCTACTTCATCAATCGATAGTAACCGGGCAATGACAATAGAGGAAAAAATGATACCCGTCTGACGACAGATCATGTAGAACTGCGCCTGGCGGACATCGTCTTCAATGAAACCTTTAAAGGCTGCTACAAGTGACATAGAGTGTCGAAAGATGAAAAAAAATACCCGGTAAGACTCCAAAATAAAATCACGTTATAAAATTCTATGCATTTCACCCCATGACATCATCATACTAAAGACAGTTTCAATTAACCTTAAAACGCCTGGAATATGAACACTGAATTATTGCTCAATCGTGACATGAACAACATCGTCTTTGAAGGAAGAAACATGGCCTATGGTGCTTATGCACTCCGCAGAAAGTATGAGGATCGTATGACCACGGCGATGCTCGCCGGTATCATGATTTTCATTACACTTTTTTTGATTGCCTCTGCTCTGCAGAAGATGGGCATCACGGAGGAAATCCCAATGATGACAGTTGTAAAACTTGACCCTGATCCCATTTTTGCTCCTACACCTGTCATCCCGAAACCAAAACCTGCAGAACAACCCGTTACTTCAGGTCCGAAAAAACCTCAGATCAAATTCGTACCACCTGTGGTAGTTCCGGATGATAATCCAATGACTACTGAAATGCCAACAACTGAGCAACTTAAAAATAATGTCATTGGAAAAACAACTGTGGAAGGACCTGAAAATGCCGACGCTGTTGACCCGGGATTGATTGATGAGCCCGGCACACCATCTGTTATACCGGTTGAAGAGCCAGTCATCAGTGATGCCCCTCGCGAGATGTACGCTGTGGATCAAATGCCTGAGTTCCCTGGCGGTAAAGCAGAGATGTATAAATTCATCCGGAAAAATCTCGTGATCCCTGTACTGGCAAAAGAGATGAATGAAAGTATGAACGCCATAGTCCAGTTTATCATCGATAAAAACGGTAATGTCCGTGATGTAAAAATTATCAGAAGTTCATCTGCGATCATCAATACCTCAGCAATCAATGTGGTCAACGAAATGCCGAAGTGGAAACCAGGTAAGGTCAGGGGACAATCCGTCAGTGTGATCTTCAAACTTCCGATCAAAATCCAGATCCAGTCAGCCACAGGACTGGGAGAATAAAATATAGTGTTTATCTTGAATGGTGATGGGACACCAAGAGATATCAATACACTACCATGCGCATGATCAGCGCCATTTGATTGCGGCATCAGATCAAACCTTACTGCAAAAAGCAGAAGAGGCAACGAAATCTGCCTATGCACCCTACTCAAAATTCAATGTCGGTGTTGCCATCCTTACAAAGGATGGCATCGTCATTCAGGGCTCAAACCAGGAAAATGGAGCTTTTCCTATTGGGCAATGTGCAGAGCGTGTAGCCTTGTACAGGATGGTTCACGAACATGGGCGGAAACCAGTTGATACAATTGCCATAGTTGTGGATAATGAACATCAGCACACACCCGCATCTCCCTGCGGATCCTGCAGACAGATCCTGAACGAGTACAGAAGTTCACAGGATACGCCAATCCGACTATTGTTAGGCGTCGCCGGAAGAGAGTTGGTATATGAAATCAACGACGTGAAGGACTTACTCCCGTTCGCTTTCGATGGTTCATTTTTAGGTCAGTAAAAACTATGTTGTTGCTTCTTCGCGGGCAGCAATAAGGGAAGAGACATACATGAGGTCTTCTTCAGTATCTATCCCCCTTGACTCTCCTTCGCATTCGACACAATGAATTGGAAAACCATTGGCCAGCCATGTGAGCTGTTCAAGTTTTTCCAAAGACTCATATGGATGAGCAGATAATTTTTCGATAGCATGAAGGGCCTGCGAAGTATATGCATACATACCAATATGCTTATAAAAGTATCCCTGCCCCAGCCAGTTTTCTATGGATTCATCCCGTACATATGGCACGGGTTGACGGCTGAAATACATTGCCTGATTTGAGCGTGTCATCACAACCTTGACAACATTTGGATTGACCAGGTCCTGGGTAGACTGAAGTTTGCGCACAAGCGTGGCAATGGTGGATCCTGATTGTTCTGAAATATATCTTGCAAGCATGTCAATAAGCGCTGGTTCGATTAGAGGTTCGTCACCCTGAACATTTACAACATGGGTCACCATGGGAAATTGTGCCAATACTTCTGCACAGCGGTAGGTACCTGACGGCTGATCATACCGGGTCATGATCACATCATAACCAAGCTTACGGACATGGTTATAGATCCGGATATCATCTGTCGCGACACAAAAATGATCGATTGCCTTTGCATCCTGAACCCGCTCGCATACCCGCTGTATCAGGCTTTTGCCCCTGATCTGGATCAGTGGTTTGCCAGGTAATCGTTGGGATCCATATCGGGCCGGGATAATGGCCATCGTACAATAAGCGTTCATATACCTCGAAGTAATTTTGGCAAAAGTCTGTTTTTTAATTAAATATTAAAAATTTATTTAATATGTAATAACTTTGACTCACAAAAGAATGGATATGCGAATAGGATTATTACTCGGATTTATGTGCTTTCAACTTCTGGCCACCGCCCAGGCACCCGTCATCGTTGGCCAGAATCAAAAGTTTGTATACCAAAACGACAATAGCGGGTTTGTCATCATTGAAACGCTCCAGCCTGGCATGACCTTATACAGGCTATCGCAAAAGTATAACGTTGCCATGGATGCCATCCTGGCTGTCAACCCGGATATTGATCCCACGTCAATCCCTCTCAACTTTCCCATTAATATCCCCATTAAGGTCAGTTCTATTTCATTTCAGGCTCCGCCCCCGGATGGGAATCACCTTTGGTTATGCTATCGTGTACAGCCTAAAGAGACGCTTTATCGCATTTCCAAAGTTTATCTAAACACAGCTCCTGAAACCATAACTGCCTTAAATCCATCATCCCAGGCCGGGCTTTCTATAGGCCAGGTGCTTCACATAGGTTGGTACACGCCGGGAACAGATCTTATAGGAGAAGAAGCCTTGGCAGGCGCGAAACCTGATACAACTGCCGGAACGCCAAAGGATTATATTAAAGAAGGCAGCAACGAAGGGCTTGTCGTTCGTGAGCAAAAAGGACTGGCCGTATGGAAACCAGGGCCTGTAACTTCTCACTATTACGTGTTACATCAAACAGCAAAGGTGGGAACGTACATGGAAATCACAAATCCAATGCTTCACAGAACGATTACAGCAAAAGTATCGGGTAATATTCCACAGGGTCTGTATCAAAGCCATGTAGGAATCGTTGTCTCCCCTTCCACAGCGAGGGCACTTGGCGTTCTGGACCAGCAGTTTTTTGCCCGCTGGCGCTACCTTGAGAAAGGCTAAATTTCCTCATCTTTGCCGGCGATGAAGATCTCTAACAACGTTCTTGAAACGATCGGGAACACCCCACTCATCAGGCTTAACAAAGTGGTGGAAGGTGTGAAAGCAACAGTCCTGGCCAAGGTGGAAACCTTTAACCCGGGCCATTCTATCAAAGACCGGATGGCTGTCCAGATGATCGATGATGCTGAGAAAGCCGGCTTGATAAAACCCGGAGGCACCATCATCGAATGTACTTCAGGCAACACCGGAATGGGCCTGGCACTTGTTGGCGCGGTCAGAGGCTACAAATGCATATTCACCACCAGTGACAAACAGAGCAAGGAAAAAACAGATATGCTCAAAGCCGTGGGCGCAGAAGTAATAGTCTGCCCTACGAATGTCGAACCAACTGATCCACGCTCTTATTATTCTGTAGCTGAAAGACTCAGCAAACAAATTCCAAATTCATATTGGTGTAACCAGTATGATAATCTCAGCAATACAAAAGCTCATTACCAAACGACCGGTCCAGAGATTTGGGATCAGACAGATGGAAAGATTACACATCTGATTGTTGGTGTCGGTACCGGTGGAACCGTATCTGGTGTTGCGAAATACCTTAAAGAGAAAAATCCAAACATAAAAGTCTGGGGTATTGATACCTACGGAAGTGTTTTCAAAAAATATAAAGAGACAGGCATTTTTGATGAAAAGGAGATCTATCCTTACATCACCGAAGGGATCGGCGAAGACATCCTGCCTAAGAATGTGGATTTTTCACTGATCGATCATTTTGAAAAAGTGACGGATGCTGATGCAGCCAATGCTGCACGCAGATTGGCTCGTGAAGAAGGATTGTTGATGGGCTATTCAGCCGGAAGTGCATTGGCAGGATTGTTACAATTGAAAGACCAGTTCACTGCCAAAGATGTGGTAGTAGTTATATTCCACGATCATGGAAGCAGATATGTAGGCAAGATCTACAATGATGACTGGATGCGTGAGCGTGGTTTCATGGACAATGAACTTCTCGTCCGTGATCTCGTAAAGGCAAATGCCAGCCGTGAGCTGATCACAGTGAATGCTGATGATAAAGTACGTCATGCCCTTCACCTGATGAAGGAATACGATATCTCCCAGATGCCCGTTATGAAAGGGGATGAAATTGTCGGTTCCGTTTCAGAAAACACGATCCTGACCTTTATCCTGGAAAACCCGCTCAACCATGCTGAAAAACCTGTGTTAGACATCATGGACGAACCGTTTCCCATGGTGGAAGAAGAATTGCCGGTTCGCAAGCTGAATAAATTCGTATCGAAAAAAATACCCGCGGTGATGGCCAAAGACAAGTCAGGAAAAATGCACATCCTGACGAAATATGACATCCTGCAAATGATCTGATCTATGAAGTATACCCTACTTTCATTTTTACTCGCACTTTCCATTCTCCTTCCTGATGGCATTAATGCACAGGATAAATTGTTCACGCAGGCATTTGCACATGCGGCAGATCTAAATCCCGCATTAGCAGGTGCAGTCGATGGCCGGTATCGTGTTTCACTGGGATATCGTGATCAATGGCGGAGCATCGTTGAAAGTGCCTTCACCACCATGGGAGTTTTTGGAGACCTGAAGATCATACCTGATGATCGCAAAGATGATTTTTTTGGAGCCGGATTTTCTTTAATCACGGACAGAACATCCATTATCAATTTTAATCAGAACATGTTATCGCTCTATGGCAGCTATCATAAAGCATTGAATGCTGACCTCGATCAATATCTTTCTGGCGGTATGAGCCTGGGTATCTCACAACGCAGCGTGAATTATGAAAATATCTTTTTTGATGATCAGTTTAACGGCCTTGATGACTATTCATTAGGCACCGCGGAAGATCTGCCGGCAAATAATTTTGCATTCCTGGATATCGGTGTTGGTGTTAACTATGCATCAGGTCTTGGAGAATATTCAAGCATGTCACTGGGTGTATCTGTTGATCATTTACCCGGTAATTCGATCTCATTTTTTAATCACTCACTTGATCAGGAAGATGAATTTGAAGATGCAAAAATTGACCGTAAGCTGACGGGATTTGTTTCTTTGGAAATTGCATCAAGTGAATACATTTCATTGTTGCCCCGCATCCTGTTCCAGACTCAGGGCGCGCATAAAATGTTATCAGCTGCGACGCTCATTAAATTTGACATCACGAATTATGACAATCAGTCTGTTCATTTAGGAGGTGGTGTCCGCATGAATCAATCTACCGACTCAGCATTGAAACCATCAGCTGCTTTTTTTCTTGCAGCGTATGAAGTAAAAGGATTACTCATCGGGCTGAGTCATGATTTCCTGCTGACAAAACTGAGTGCGGATCAGCCCGGCAAAGGTGCATTCGAATTATCGATCAGCTTTACAGGATTGTATGATAACGAAGATTCGTTCTGCCCTACTTTCTGATTTTTAAAAATCCTTTTGATAAGATTTAGATCCGGATATTTTCTACGATCTCCAGACCAAAACCGATCAGGCCCACACGTGCTACCGGATGATTGGTCATCAATCTCAATTTGCTGATACCCAGATCCCTTAGTATTTGGGCACCCACACCGATGTCACGGTGTTGCTGCATTGAGGCTGGATCTTCATTGTTAGAAAATGATGTCAAAATTTCAAGCACATTATCAATTGTGTCATGATGACGCATTAACAGGAATACACCCGTACCTTCTTTTTCAATCAGAGAAAGTGCATGATCAATTTCAGTTGCTGTTTCACCAAAAATAAAACCTAGCAGATCTCCAGTGCGTGACATACTATGCACGCGAACCAAAGCTGAATCCACATTTTTAATATTCCCTTTTACCATTGCCAAATGAATGTCATCTGATGTCAGTTGACGATATGGGATCACCTGCCATGTACCATATTTGGAAGAGATGATATACGCAGGCAGTCTTTCAATAATTCGTTCCTGTTCCATCCTGTACTTAATAAGGTCCTGGATGGATATAATTTTTAAATCGTGTTTTTGCGCAATTTCAAAAAGCTGTGGCAATCGTGCCATGGTTCCATCCTGGTTGAGGATTTCTACAAGGACACCCGCGGGATAATATCCAGCCATTCTCGCCAGGTCAATCGTTGCTTCCGTATGTCCGGACCTCCGTAATACCCCACCCGTTTTTGCGCGTAATGGAAAAATATGTCCAGGCCGTGCATAGTCGTCAGCTTTTATTGCCGGATCGATCAGTGCCCGAATACCTGTCGAACGATCATGAGCAGAAATACCTGTTGTACAACCATGTCCAATCAGGTCAATGGAAACTGTAAAAGCGGTCTCATGCAATGCAGTATTGTCGCGCACCATCATTTGCAGTTTCAACTCCTCTACCCTCTTTTCATCCAATGGTGCACAGATGAGGCCACGACCATGCGTAGCCATAAAATTGATGATTTCAGGCGTTACACATTCTGCGGCGCAAATAAAATCACCTTCATTTTCACGATCCTCGTCATCCACCACGATGATAATTTTTCCTGCACGGATATCAGCTATCGCATCGGTGATCGTGTCCAGTTGTGATCGGGATTCCATGACATCCATTTCGGCGTGATTCATTTATGTAAATATGCGTTTTTTGAAACAATGAGTTCTTCCATCTTCATTACCTGGTCCTGCCAGCGATATTCTGCTGCGATCAGAGAGCGTGCATTCGCTGCTATCCATTGGGATTGCTCAGGATGATCGAGTAAAAATTCAATATGTGATATCATCTCTTCAATTGTATCACCTACAAGAATTTGTTTCCCGCTGATAGCACCAATAGCATTATTGACCATGGATGTAGTTACACAGGGCACTCCCATTGACATGGCTTCAAGAATTTTATTCTGCAAACCCAATCCTGAAAACATTGGTGCCACGAAGATACGGCCATCCCGGTAGGCATCCCGGATATCGGGCACCCACCCTTGTACAGTCACTGAAGGTGGATGGTGCAGATTCCTGACAGTTGCAGCTGGTCTTGCACCGGCGATCAATATTTTGAGATCCCTCCCTTTCTTTTTCAGGGCAGGCAATAATTCATGCACCAGGAATTCAACAGCTTCTTTATTAGGTCCATATCCCAGGTTGCCCACAAACACAAGATCATGATGCGGTGTATGGTGATCCATACTGTTGACAAAAGTATCATCCACACCATTTGGGATCACGGCAATCATTTCTTTGGAAGGTAGCTTTAAGCGGTTTTTTTCCTGCTCAGAAATAATCATGTGGCGGTCGAAATCTTTATAGATCGTGCGTTCGAATACAGCCAGTCTTGCTGCTTCCCAGCGAAAGAAAATTCCAAATAATGAATGGCGTTCGCTCAGCTGTCGCATGCCTTCTGAAAAGACATCCATATAATCCAGTGTTTTCGGAAAAGGAAGTGCCCTGACATAAGGAGCTGCACGAATCAGCTGGCAGAGGACGTGATCAGGGTCAATATGAATAATGTGATATTGTACCTGGCGTTTTATGGTGCGGTCTAAAAAAAAACTGATCTGCAGTGGCAGTCCTTCGAACCATCCCAACATTATCTGAATGGGAAGTAACCAGGTTTTGATTCGAAACACACGTACTGAAGCACAGAATGGTGCCATAGCATCTAAATCTTCCTGGCGAATGTTTTTGTGGGAAAGAGAAACAAGGTGGATCTCATGTCTTGTACTGAGATGACGTATCTGGTGAAATGCCCTTAGCTTATCTCCTTTTTCTACCGGGTAAGGAAATCTGGATGTAACAAATGCTATGCGCACACGACAGGGATTAAGCAGAAATGGAATCGGGAAAACTTTGTTTTGCCTCTTCCTTTTTGTACGTGAGTAATGCCTGATAGATCCCAAGGATCTGCTGAGCTGCTTCCTGGCTGTTAAATTGATTTATGGCTTTTTCTTTCGCCCTGTTTCCAATCTGAATGACTTCTTCCGGATGTGCTACACAAAATTCAATCGCGTCAACAAATCCCTGCACATCATTGGCGACCAAAAAATCAGACTTGTGTTCGCCTTCAATTCCTTCTTTACCAAGTGATGTTGTGATCACAACTTTCCCCAGGTACATCCCTTCCACAATTTTGACACGCATCCCACTACCGGAAAACAATGGAACGATCATCGCTGAATGTGCACTGATGAAAGCTGCTGCATCCTCAATTTCACCATGGATGACCACGTTGGGAAGTTTCAGATCCTTGATCGCTTTTGGTGTATTCCGACCAGCAATATGAAATGAAATGTCAGGCCACTTTTTATGTATCACTGGCCAGCATTGTGTGAGAAACCAGTTAAGTCCTTCCATGTTCGGCACCCAATCCAGGGATCCGATAAAGCACAATGACATTTGTGAGCCTGATGCGGTATGGATCCTTGGATACATCCCGGATTCAAATCCGATCGGTGCGGCAGACGCACCATTTTTATATCCTTTCGTCTTAAACTGTGCGAGATCCCTTTCTGTCAGGGTCACGAGGTAATCATAGGATGTGAATTGCTGAAGCTCGTATTCCTTCAGCTTATGAGTCAGGTACTTCAGGTACCATTTCTTAAGTTTCGATCCGGTATTACTGGTGATGCGTTCCCATATTTCGTGTTCAACATTATGTGCCCGCATGACAATCCGTGCATTCGAATATTTACGAATGGTGTCGACATATGGCGCGAGATAGAGTGTCTCAAGTTGAATAATGTCAAAATGTTGCCTGGAAAGGATCTCGATCAATTTAGCTTCAAAGGCCTTAGACCTGAAGCGACGGATATGATACGATTCTCCGGAAATAATACTGGCCAATGCATGCAGTGGTTTGATTGTATTATCGATATCGACTGTATGGATCTCTGAAAAATGGTCATAATCAGCAGGAAGGCTTGAGATATCGACGTAATGTTTACTGGTATTCATGCACAGCAGGGTACTGTCGCAACCCAGGGATTTTAGCTCCTTGCACAGGTTACTGACCGCGATGGATTCACCATCCTTCAGCGGATACGGAAATTTCTTGCAGAGAAATAAAACCTTCATATCAATCTCAGAAAACGGGCTACAAAAGTACTCTTTTTATCCCCGGTTTTTTGATCCTAAACGGATATCGGTTAGAATGTTGTGAAGAGCGATTGACACTTATTTTGCAAATTTGACCCTGATGCGTCAAACAGGAAATTACGAATGGGCCATAGTGGTAAATGATCTTCACCGTCGTTACGGTTCCCTGGAAGTTCTCAAAGGGGTAAGCCTTCAGGTCCCAAGAGGCAAAATGGTAGCAATAGTAGGAAAATCAGGATCCGGTAAAAGTACGTTGCTGCATATTCTTGGCACCCTAGACACTGCTGATCAAGGGAATGTGGAGATTTGCGGGACTAAAATAGCAGGTCTGAGTCCGCGAAAGCTGGCTGCCTTTCGAAGTAAATATCTGGGGTTTGTTTTCCAGTTTCACCACCTTTTACCAGAGTTTACAGCTGTGGAAAATATTGCCATGCCCGCACTCATTACCGGGATGAACAAAAAGGATGCATTTAAAAGGGCAGAAGACTTGCTTGGATACCTTCACCTGTCAGACCGTTCCTCACACAAACCCAACCAATTATCAGGTGGTGAGCAGCAACGGGTAGCCATCGGAAGAGCACTGATGAATGAACCTGATATCATCCTTGCGGACGAACCTTCCGGAAACCTGGATACAGAAACTTCCATCCAGGTTCACCAATTATTAAGGAGTATAACTACAGATATGGGAAAGAGCCTGGTGATCGTCACGCACAATACCGATTTGGCAGCCTTGAGTGATATGGTCTATGAAATGAAAGATGGATTATTGATTGCATGACATTCAAGGTGTCACTTCATTATGTCCAGGTGCTGATATACTTTCCTTCCGGATCCAGTCTTTTGCCCACAGCTTCATAATTAATGACGCGATCCTCCCTTGTATCGGGCCCCAAGCCTGCCATATTCAGCCAGGAAACCCAGTTGGTGCAGGGATCATAATCAATAAGTTTGTATTCAAACCAGGCTGCTCCCAAGCGCCAGTCGAGGTTCAGCACTTTAATAAAATATCCTGAAACAAGTCTCCGAAGAGAATCAGAAAGCCAGCCTGTGTACATCAATTGTCTCATTGCTGCATCTACTATGGCGACTCCGGTTTTGCCTTCACGCCACAAGGTAAAGGATTCATCATCTTTTCTATAGGCAGTTGATCCCTCTTTTATCCCCCGCTTAAAGAAGATCCTGTCACCATACTTTTTTCCCATCAGGCGTAAATAATCCCTGTACAGTAAGCTTTGAAAAATATCCCCTCCATTTTTCACATTATCCAATGAATGATAGTATACGGTCTTAGGTGAAAGGCAACCTAGGGCAATCCATGGCGTAAGCAATGATTCATCTGATTCTGCAAATCCAACAGATACCGGTCGTTTAGCATCATGCATCATGGCAAGACCAGCCCTCTCTCCGCCGGGAAAATGATGCTGGATTATAGCATCAGGATTCTTGAGAAGTTCGATAACTGTTGGGATTGTACCCGGATCTATATCAACCGGCAAAGGAGGAAGTAATTCCGGCGTATTAAGGGGTAACCGGATGGGAATAACATGCTCAGTCTCCTTCCGGAAAACAGCAAACGAATCCGGGCAATGCGTAACCGGGAATGGAAGGTCAGATGTATAAAACAACATCTTACCCCTGCTATAGCGCATCTCCGCCCCAATGGTCCAGAGTCTTTGCTCCAGTTTATCCTGAATATCTACCTCTTCCCGGGTCCTTTCACGGTTACAATAAATGTAATGCACTTTATTACGTACTGACAGATCATAGAGTATGTCTTCCGATTTACCAACCCTGACGATCAGGTCAGAGCCTAATCCCCGTAGATGATTACGAAGATCATGGACGCTCTCAACGATAAATTGGGTCCTGAGGCTACTGATCTTTGGAATGCCATAACGAGTTAAAGAGCGAAACTGGCGTTTATCAAAAATATATACAGGGAGTACGTCATCACTATTACGGATGGCCTCCAATAAAGCTTCATTGTCATGCAGCCTCAAATCATGTCTAAACCACAGAATTGATCTCACTCAGTCTAAATTGTGGAACAAATTTACGCTTTCCTGCAGTGCAGCCTGAACGCAACTTATCTTTGGCCGTTCAAATCCATGCCAATGAAATTTTTCTTCACAATTTTCTCCTTACTGATCGTATTTCAAGCCTGCAAACCAAAGGCAACTGTACAGGATGAAACTACATTGACAACTGAGCTTCCGACAGATGCAAAATCACTTGAAGCACAGGTGATGGCGGTACATGACGAGGTGATGCCTAAAATGTCTGATATCCAGCACCTTACCATGCAACTGCGAGAGCGGAAGACGAATGCGCCGATGGATGAAAGTGATAAGCCAAATTATCCACCCGCAGTTGATATGAACATCACAAATCTGAAGGGAGCTGAAAACGCGATGATGGACTGGATGAAAGATTATAGTGATCACTATTCAAAAATTTCACCTGATTCCACCATGCAATTTTTACAGGCAGAATATGCAAAGGTCAATGTTGTAAAAACAACCATGCTCGATGCAATCGCCGAGGCCAATGCATGGCTAACTGCTAATCCTGTCTCGAAATGAGAGTATACCTGCTGAGTTTTTGTATCCTGGCATTTGGAATTTGCCTGCTTTCATCCTGTAAACAGGAAAGCCCACAACTGCCCTATATGGGCAATGTGGAGTTTGTAGATGGTGATTCTGTGTATCATACAGTTCCTGATTATGAAGTCATTGATCAGGATAGCCAGGCAATCCGGTTATCACAGATTGGCAATAAGATCTATATAGCTGATTTCTTTTTTACTTCCTGCCCAAGTATCTGTCCAAAGGTGACCAAACAGATGTTGCGCATCTATGACAGGTATAAGGAAGATGATCGTATCGTCTTATTATCCTATACGATTGATCAGCGTCATGATTCGGTAACGGTGTTGAACAGGTATGCAAAAAATCTGGGTGTAGAAACTATTAGATGGAAATTCGTGACTGGAGAAAAGGATTCAATATTCCAACTCGCTGATGACTACTTTGTAAGTGCCGTGGAAGATCCGGATGCACCGGGGGGATTTGATCATAGTGGCAGGATAATTTTGCTGGACAAAGACCGGCATGTACGAGGGTACTGTGAAGGCACGGATCCTGAATCAGTAACAAGTTTCTTTAACACCATTGATCAGCTACTGCATGAGCAATACCCTTAAGTTGATTGCCTTGCTGTTCGTTGGCGGATTCGTTTTCGCATGTCAGCCCAATCCATATAAGCAGGGAGAGACCCTGTATCAATTCCACTGCGAAAACTGTCACATGGCTGATGGCTCAGGTTTGGTGGATCTGATCCCGCCACTATCATCTTCCGATTTCCTTACAGATACATCAGGCAGGTTGGTGTGTCTGATCCGGAAGGGGCTACCTTTTAATGAGCAGACGAGGCAACAAATGCCTCCCAATGGTGATCTCAATGAGGTAGAGCTGGCCAACCTGGTGAATTATCTGCAGACAGGGTATACACAACAGGCAAAGGTGGTACGCGTTGAAGATGTCAAAAGATGGTTGGCTGGCTGTCAATCCATCGAAAACTAAAAAGGGACCTATCCAAAAAAGATTATTTTTACCGTTCTTGAAAATGGGCTATTCTATGTCGAAAACAATGACAATACAATCTTACCTCAAAATATTCATTTCCACCCTCTTTATCAGCACGTTAGGGACAGCTTTCGGACAGTCGTACCTGGTCGTTTCTGTAAATACGCCTGGTGATGCAGGAATTTTCTCAGAATCATGCTCTGGTCCATACGAACTGGTTTTCCGGAGGGGCGCTGATAATACAGATACCACCTTCATTTCGCTATCTGAATTGGGTACAGCCACCATTGGTGTGGATTATACCTTTCCCGCTGTGTTTCCAGTAAGGATGTTACCTGCTGATACAATCGCGATTGTTCCAATCACAGTCACAGATGATGGCAATACGGAAGGTCTTGAGACCATTCGCTGGGCTGTTGCCTTTGATGCCGGTGATGTTCAGGATATAGTCACTTTTGAAACTGTCATTGTTGATGCGTACGAAGTCACCATCAATACACCCAATGATACCATTGAATGGTGCCGCGATATTCCATTTGTACTGCTAGCCAGTTCTGAAGCAGAAATCTATTGGGGTCCTGCGGAATTTTTTGATGACTCAATTGGCACAGCTGCAACTGTCCGTCCGTTCAATTCAGGATGGTATTATGCTTTTGTCGGTGATGAGGAATGTGGTGCGAAGGATAGTGTATATTTTGATCTTGCCATCGTTGATATTCCGGTTGATACCCTGTTTATCTGTAAAGGTGAGATAGTGCAGCTACCCGGAAGTATTTCCGGTTTAGCAACAACATTTATCTGGACACCTGCGGATAGTACATTAAGTGATGCAACAGTGCTGAAGCCTGTTGCAAATCCAACTGTGACTACTACATATACATTGAAATCAGAAACGGATGCATGTACTGCCAGTGATCGAGTCGTTGTACGTGTGGATTCTCTTCCAACGGATATGCACATTGACATCGCTCCGTTAAAACCGTATTACTGTGCGGGAGAAATTGTTGCATTGTTTTCACCTTCATATGATTCTCTCGATTTCCCTGATATTATGTTTTCGTGGGAGCCTATTGATGATGGTACGTTTTTATCAGAGCTGGATCTATACAATGCTGCTCTGGAATTGCAGGACACAACTTTATACATCCGTACGGATTCCAATAATGCATGTGGAAGCAAGGACTCTATCCTGATCAATGTGGTGCCGCCAAGCATTCCATTATCTGTAACAGATACTACACTGTGTCCCGGGGAGATGTTTGTTGTAGAAATATTATCTGACCAGGTTACAGATCCTGAATGGTCACCTGAGACTGGATTGAGTTGTACAAAATGTTTTTCTCCGAAAGTGACTGTTACAGGAGATCCGGGACAAACAATCTTTTACCAGGTGTCCGGTAAAATTCTTGAATGTCCTGTTGGAGGAGGATTAACGGTCCGAATACCGAATCCGCTGATTATAAACATATCAGGAGATAACAGTGCCTGTAGCGGTGAAACTATTCCGCTCACCATTACCAATGGTGATAACCTGTTTAACTTTTCATGGACTATAACGGGTGGCCCAGGAACTTTGAGTTGCACAAACTGTCCGAACCCTTCCGTCAATTTTGGTGGCAATGAAACAGTTTTTGTGCAGGTGACAGCTGAATCGTCCGATCCTATGGTCTGTGGTGCTATCGGAACTTTTACAATTAATCAAGGCGTCACACAACAAATTATCGGTCCTGAACACGAAGCATGTTTGGGTGGCACAGTAACTATAGACCTGGAAAGGGACGAACTTTCTGAACTGCAATGGAGTCTCTTCGGAGCAGGAACATCTCTGCTGAGCTGTACGAGCTGTGATCATCCTGTTGTGACATTGCTGGATGATCAGGTAACATTTAGATTTAACGGAGAAACGACGGATCCTAATTTCTGCAATGTCTCCGGTACAGTTCTGGTCTCGGCATTTGACAATGATCCCGCTTTTATCAGCATCGATACCGGCACGATTGCCCAGGGACAAGAGGTGACTGCTGTTCTCATGGGCTCCAATGCAAATAACATTATGTGGACAGTTAATGGAGTTGTGCTGCCTTCCACTTTGGGCATGATCACATTCAATGCCAATCAAGAAATGAACACGATAGAGGCTAAATTTATAAATGCAAATGGTTGCGAACAAATTGTAACCATTGCCTTCACTACTGTTCCTCCGAGCTTTAAAATTCCAAATGCATTCACACCTAATGGCGATGCGCTGAATGACAGGTTTCGGATCATGATCACCGGCGATATCGAAGTACAGGAATTTTTAATCTTTAATCGTTGGGGACAGCTGGTCTATGAATCTGAAGGACCTGATGAGGATGGCTGGGATGGCCGCTTTAAAGAAGAACCTGCTGCTTCAGATACATATGTCTATACTGCAAAATTAAGATACCCTGATGGCCGTGTTGAAGTTGCCAAAGGTGATATAGCATTACTGAGATAAAATCCATTTCAAATTTATCTAAATTGGTTTTCATCTCATCCGGGATGAAATAAAATGATATTGTATGTGCTCGATACTGGGTATCCTGAATATTCAAACAGATCCGCAACTCCTGCGGCAACGAGCTTTGCAGATGAGCAAAGTACAACGACATCGCGGACCTGACTGGAGTGGGATCTATTACCATGAGAAAGCCATACTTGTGCACGAACGTTTGTCCATAGTCGATGTAAACAATGGCGCACAACCCTTATATAACCAGGACCATACACATATCCTCGCGGTAAACGGCGAGATCTATAATCATAAAGATCTCGAACATCATCTCACTGGTCCATTTCAATTTCAGACGAAATCAGATTGTGAAGTTATACTCGCTTTGTATGCAGATCAGGGTGTCAATTTCCTGGATCAGTTGCAGGGGATGTTTGCATTTGTCCTCTATGACCAGGAAAAAAATGAATGGCTTATTGGCCGTGATCATCTTGGAATCATTCCCCTCTATACCGGGTATGATGAATCAGGAAACCTGTACGTGGCTTCAGAAATGAAAGCGCTGATCAATCAGTGTAAAACGATAAAAGAATTTCCTCCCGGACATTTTTGGTCTTCAAAAGATCCAGCACCAGTTTCATACTACAGCCGCGACTGGATGGAATATGATGCAGTCAAAAATAATGTCAGTGATATACAGGCATTGCGTGATGCTTTGGAGCACAGCGTACGCAGTCACCTGATGACGGATGTGCCGTATGGCGTATTGTTGTCAGGAGGATTAGATTCATCAATCATAGCAGCTGTTGCGAAGCACTTTGTAAAAAAACGTATCGAGGATGATGACCTCACAGAAGCCTGGTGGCCACAATTGCATTCTTTTGCGATTGGCCTGAAGGAATCACCTGATCTGAAAGCTGCGCGAAAAGTGGCTGATCATATTGGTACGATCCATCACGAATTGAATTTTACGATTCAGGAAGGATTTGATGCGCTGTCTGATGTTATCTATCATTTGGAAACATTTGATGTTACGACCGTCAGGGCATCAACACCCATGTATCTCATGGCGCGTATGATCAAGGCCATGGGTATCAAGATGGTATTGTCAGGTGAGGGTGCGGATGAAATATTTGGAGGATATCTCTATTTCCATAAGGCTCCTGACGCGAAAGAATTTCATGAAGAAACTGTGCGCAAACTTTCCAAGCTTCATTTGTTTGACTGTCTGCGCGCTAATAAAAGTATGGCATCGTGGGGTGTAGAGGCACGTGTGCCCTTCCTGGATAAATCATTCATGGATGTAGCCATGCGTCTGAATCCTGCAGATAAAATGGCGGGTCCGGGTAAGATGGAAAAATCAATTCTCCGAAAAGCGTTTGAAGAATATCTACCGCATGAGATTGCCTGGAGACAAAAAGAACAGTTTTCTGATGGCGTAGGTTATGGATGGATTGACAGTCTCAAGGAATTAGCACAGCAGCGCATTTCGGATCAGCAGATGGCGGCTGCATCATTCCGTTTCCCTGTCAATACCCCTGTCTCGAAAGAAGCGTACATGTACAGGGAAATATTTGAAACTCATTTTCCGCATCCCTCAGCAATTGATTGTATACCGGGAGGACCATCTGTTGCGTGTAGTACACCGCAGGCAATTTTATGGGATAAATCACTTAGCGAGATTACGGATCCTTCAGGAAGGTCGGTGAGATCGGTGCATAACCAGAGCTATTGATATTGATTTCTGCGTAAATCAGCGAAATCCGCGGGACACTTTTTTCTCCCGCAGATCGCGCAGATCTTTCGCAGAACGAAATACACTCTTCTCCCCCAGATCACGCAGATTTTCACAGAATAAGACATTCTCATCTCCCGCAGATCGCGCAGATTTTCGCAGAAAAATTCACTTAATGGATTTCGATCCAGTATGATCCTCCATGTCGTTCAACTTTTGGCATCGATGGATTACTCCAGAATGGTAAGAGGATCTTATTCAGTTCCGGATCCTCAGAAACAAAATAATTAGGCATGATCGTTTTATACCGTGTTGGATTCGCTAACAGGAATGCAGCCAGTCCGTATTGCTCAGAGTAGTACCGGTCACACATCTCCTGCGGATAATCATACGGCAGATATATGTCATGCAGTTGTACAACAACACCTGCCGGTAATGCAGGCAACACTTCCATAAAAAACACCATCGCGTCAGAATTTGGAAATATGCGATGAGAATTATCAATGAATACGATATCTCCTTTCGTAAGTGCCGTAAAATATCCGAGATCGCTTTTTTCAAAGGGTGACCGGATCACAACATCCGACAGTGAATCTATTTCTGCGCGTGGTGAAGGATCGATTGAAATGATGCGGGTCTTAAGCTGAGAATCATTCTTTGCTTTATACACCACTTTGGTGGAGTTGCCAGAGCCAACCTCGATATAGGTTGCAGGATGAAAAGATGTTACCATCGTGTACAACATTACAATATCGAGGCCAGGAAGAAATCCATTATTCCACGATGGATCAATATTGTTATCCACACTCGACCGGTCCCGGATGGTAATGAGTTGTTCTTTGCAGGTAAGAGCTCTTACAAGCCATTCTTTATACACGTCCCGTTCCGCATTGATAAGGGTATTCAGCAATGTATGCGGAGGCTGGCCATGTCCATATCGTGGCTTCATGTGCACAGGATATTCCAGGTTTAGTGTTTGGTATCCGGGCAAAAATGATTTGACGATCGATTTTAGTTTGTTGGCCAC
>JANPKZ010000329.1:0-8982 GCA_031426295.1 Saprospiraceae bacterium | reverse complement strand
TTCGTACAAATAAATCCTACCGTTACATCACTAACAAATACAACCGAAATCACGCTACAATTATCAGTTGCAATTACACCTGCTATACTTGGAGCGGGAATTAATGAAGCGCATTGGACAGTTACTCCCGGTGGACAAGTTATTGTGGGAGGTTGCGTATCATTTACTCTGACAGTAAAAGCACATGTTGCCGTATTATTAGAAGAATCTGTAGCTCGATATACAATTGTGGATAGCCCTACCGGAAATGTACTTCCGCTGGCAAGACCGCTGACGAGTGAAATGGTTGGTGCTGAGCAATTGTCTGTTGCTGATATCGCTCCATACGTGACAACTGCTGAACATAATCCTGCTGTGGCGCTGACAGTCACATTGGGGGGACAGGTAATGGTAGGAGGTGTATTATCGGCTTTTGTAAATGTCCATATTGTGCAACCGCTTGCTGGCCCATCGACATTTCTCGGCCGAATCTGCCAGAAGTATGTACCTGCGGCAAGTGTTCCTGCATTATAGGAAGTCGTAAGAACATTTGCGACAAATGGAGGTATAGCGGTCGTTCCAAAATAAACATCATAACTGGTAGCTCCTGGTGAGGCAGTCCAGGATAGACTAGTAGCTGTATTGGGACAGGAAATACTAGCATTCGCAGGTGATGGATTAGTTGCGCAGGGAGGTGGGGCACCTGTACAAACAATCTGAAAGTTTTGAGATGTTGCTCCTGTGACTTCCGAATCAACAAGGATATAATAAACTGTACCTGTGTTAAGAATCCCTATTGGTGCCGTGACAGGGGCAATTACATCATCAATACACGTCCATCCGGCAGCATTACATCCACCAGATGCAACTTTAAACATATAGTCCATGAACCCACCGCTCGCGGAATTCACCTGGAGGCTATGAGGGCCTGTCGTAGAAGGTGTGAATGAATATACCCTTTCCTGACCCGGTGTACCAAAACCGCAGCTCCCCGGACTCCAGACACCACTTCCTGTATGGGCAGAGGTCACTGCTGTATTGCAGGCAAGTGTTACAATTGAACTACATGGATCTACAACAGGGCAAACGATATTAAATGTATGACTATACGTGGTTGTCACCTCTGGATCTGCAAGGATATAATATGTCGTACCTGCTGTGAGCGTGCCAATAGGGAAGGTCAAGGGTGCACTAATATCATTGATACAAATCCAGCCAGTAGCATTACAACCACCTGATGCCACTTTATAAAAATAATCGACGAAATCAAGTGTTGCAGCTGTCACTTGCAGGTTATACACTCCCGTAGTAAGAGGTGTGAAGGAATAAACCCGCTCCTGACCTGGTGTTGTAAATCCACAGGTACCCGGACTCCATAAACCCGTCCCGCTACCTGAGGCGGTGACGGAAACACCGCATGTAAGTGTAGGAATATTCGCGCAGGGATCAAATACAGGACATATGATATTGAAGGTATGACTATAGGTACCTGATCCTTCCGGATCCAGCAGGATATAGTACGTGGTGCCTGCCGTCAGTGTCCCCATAGAAACGGTGGAAGGGGAGATGATATCATCAATACATGTCCAACCTGTGGCACTACAACCACCTGCTGCGGTCTTAATAAAATAATCAATGAATCCTCCTGTCGCCGCAGTTACCTGTAAAGAATGAGGGCCTGTGACTAAAGGTGTAAATGAATAAATTTTTTCCTGACCTGGTGTACTAAACCCACACGAGGTGACATTCCAAACTCCTGTTCCGGTCGGTGCAGCTGTAATTGATGCACCACAGGCAATATTGATAATCGAGGTGCATGGATCGGGACCGCCCGTGCACGATGTACACTGAACTGTTCCCGTATGGCAAACCCCATCAGTTCCACAACTGGCGTTTGTATTATAATGGAGGTATAGTGAACCTGAAACAGTACACACAACTGAGATGGGTGCAGTTCCAAATCCGAGGACGGTACCTCCAGGCGTGCCCTGGCGAATGGTAATAAAATTGCCTGCACCTCCTGTTGCATTGAATAAATACGTCCTGCCGGCTACTGCGCTGGTGACGGTGCTGTATTCACCTGCAAATGCGCATGTGGTGATGGTAACAGGCGTATTATTGGAAGGTGCTACGGCTGACCCGAATGAGGAAGGATTGTTGCATTGCGCATGCAGGGAAGAAGTAATGAACGGGGTGCTAAAAAGCAAAAGAAAAATACTGAGCAACAGAAATTTTCTGTGTGCACTTGAGGAGGTAAACTTGTAAGTCATAGAAGAAGAGATTAAGAAGTGAGGGTAAATTTTTATTTCCGTTATCCCACATCAATTACATTTTATGTTTCATTTTTGAAATCATGAGTCTGTATCCTGATGGGTAATTGAACAAATATTTAACTGAGTCTCGTTGTTACGACACAGTTTCAGAAACAATAGATTAAAGGTGAAATGATTTGAATTGGCACAACTCCCTCTTTCAAAAAAGACGGATGATCATCGTATTGCCATCGTATCCCCAGGGGATCTGGTTGGTTTCGATCTGTATATGTCCTTCCTTTATTCACAGAGGGTGAGAATTTTTGGTGGACGTTCAAAGAAAAAGTACATCCCTACAAGGGATGTACATATATTTTGAAAGTATTGGGAAGATAGCGAATAGTTATTCAGATTAAATAACCTGCAAATGTTAAATCGGTAGTGGGCAATTAAAAAAAGAATGTAGTTGTCAGAAGAAACTCGTTTTCCATCCTTGTCCGGATACGATTTCTGATTTTAATATCGTACATCTTTCCGGTAGGGAAGTTTTTCCATACGCTCTGCTTCCAGGCTGGCGAAATCGAAATCATCAGTGACGAGACCATGGATGAGGTACATCCCTTTGCCCTGGAACGGATACCGCTCCAGGGTAGGTGGGAAGTGGGTGGTGTCAAAATATTTTCCTTCTTCATCGAGCCACGTACCGAAACTCATCAGCTTGCCATTGGAGGTGGTGACGGGTTTGCGTGTGACATAATAACCAAGCATGGACACCCTGCGCCCCACTAAGGAGTTGAGATCCCGCGTGAGCACAATCGTGTGCGCAGGCCTTTGTTCCAGCAGATCAAAGGGACTGCACAACGGGAAGCCTAATAACTCAATCTCATCATAGGCCTGATCAAAAGGACTCTCTTCCAGTGAGGGCAGGGTGTAATCCACATGCTGACTATTACCAAAAAGTACGGGTTGCCCCACAGGCAATTTTGCCTGTGGATTGTGAACGGCATATTTTTGCCACATGAGTTCGCATTTGGTGCGGCCGGTAAACCGGAATGCGCCCATGCGAATCAGGATGTCTAATTGTTCGCGTCCGAGATCTACCCGCCCGACGAAATCTTCGAGACTGAGATAGGGGCCATTGCGCAGACGCTCCTCGACGATGCGGTGCGATACATTCCGCTCGAGGGATTGAATGTGAATAAAACCGAGATAGATCGTCTCACCATAAATCGTGGTGAGATTGATGCTGTGATTGATACACGGTGCTTCAATCTTTGCACCACACATACGCGCTTCATGTACATAATATTCGGTTGAATAAAACCCGCCAAAATTATTGATGACACCCACCATAAATTCCAGCGGATAATAGGTCTTGAGATACAGGCTCTGAAAACTTTCGACAGCAAAGCTTGCGGAATGTGCTTTGCAAAATGAATAGCCTGAAAAACTTTCCACCTGGCGCCACACTTCTGAAATTAATTCTTCCGGATACCCTCGTTCGCGACAGTTGCGCCAGAATTTTTCCATCAATAACCTGAACGTGTCGGACGATTTTTTTTTGCCCGTCATGATCCGTCGCAACACATCGGATTCATCCAGGTCAAGTCCCGCAAAGTGATGTACGATCTTCATTACATCTTCCTGATAGACCATCACACCAAATGTTTCGCCGAGATTTTCTTCGAAGACCGGATGGAGATATTCTACTTTTTCAGGCTCATGAAAACGTTTGATGTATTCGCGCATCATGCCGCTCTTCGCGACACCGGGACGGATGATCGAACTGGCAGCTACCAGATGCACATAGTTATCACAATGCAATTTCGTGAGCAGCCCGCGCATCGCAGGTGATTCAATATAAAAGCAGCCGATGCACTGACCTGTATACAATTGTGCCTTGACCTTCAGGTCTTCTTTGATCATGACCACATTATGTATATCCACAGCCTTCCCCTGGTTGGATCGCACAAGGCTGACTGCATCCTTGATATGGCCGAGACCACGCTGGCTCAGTACATCATATTTGTGAAAGCCGAGATCTTCCGCATGATACATGTCGAAATGTGATATCGGAAATCCTTTCGGCATCATCTGCAATGCCGTGTGATACGTGAGAGGTCGTTCTGAAACTAATACCCCACCGGCGTGAATTGAAAGATAATTGGGAAACCGTTCGATCATTTCGCCGTAGCGGAAAATATGCTTCGCGTACGGATGATGTTTTGCACTGGCGAGCGGTTCTTCGACGATTGCATCAATGTCTGCTTTTGGCAACCCTACTACTTTGCCGAGTTCGCGGATGATGGAGCGGCCTTTAAAAGTATTATAGGTAGCGAGCAAGGCTGTATGCCTGTGGCCGTATCGTTTGAAAATATAATCAGTGACATCATCACGTTCGTCCCATGAAAAGTCGATATCAAAATCGGGCGGTGATGAACGGTGTGGGTTGATGAAGCGCTCGAAGTAAAGATCCAGTTCGAGTGGATCCACATCTGTGATGCCGAGGCAAAAAGCGACTAATGAATTAGCTCCGCTGCCACGACCCACATGATGATAGCCTGCGGTCTGTGCATACCGGATGATATCCCATGTGATCAGGAAATAAGGTGCAAAGCCGAGTTGCCGGATGACCTTAAGCTCGCTTTCCATGCGGGTGATCGCCTTTTTATGGGTCGGGCCATATCGTCGCTGACAGCCTTCGCGGGCCAGCTTGATCAGAAGCTGGTGGTCATCCCGTTCTGTCCCGGTAAATACCTGCCGGTTATTGATGTTGCCGGTAGGTAGTTCTGCCTGGCAGTGATATAACAGCGCTTCCGTATTGCGCACGATCTGCGGATAGGACCGGAAGGCGTGATCAATGAAGTCGCGGTTGACCCAATGTTCACCCGGGCCTGCGTGCTGATCTTCCCCGAGCTGGCCGAGCATGATATTGAGATCAACACAGCGCATGAGCTTGTGGACCTTGTATCCTGCCTCACCATCATAGGTGATGGGTTGCCAGACCACAAGGCGGTCGGCGTGTTCCCGCAGTGTCGAACTATATAGTCCGTTGGCTTCCGCGGGCATAATGCCGATGTATTCGTTGGGACGCAGGTCAACCGGAATACCCGCCCCGGGTCTGAAGATGAGATATACATGCTCCATCTCAGGCGGCCGTGTGGGGAGCGGCACGCCGTCGAGGGAACAGGATGTAAGGAGTTCACAGAGTTCACGCCATCCCTCCGCATTGCGGGCGATGCCGGTGTAGAGATAATGATGATCCGTATCCCGGAATTCAACCCCGAGTACGGGCTTGATATCTCTTTTTTCACATTCCTGGATCCAGGCCACAGCACAGGAGGTATTATTAATATCAGTCAGTGCCATAGCTGTAATACCGCGGCGGGAAGCCTCTTCGGCCAGTTCCGCCGGCGACAGGGTGCCGTATTTAAAACTGTAGTAGCTATGGCAGTTGAGATACATGGGAAGGCAAAGATATGCGCATTGACGAATTATGCGTCATATTTTGACTATTTAACAGTCAAATAAAAAAGATACTGTCATGAGCTCGTCGAAATGGGAATAAATCTCAACGCAGAGGCAACGAAACCTAAGGATTCCGGATCAGGAAAACAATAAACCGGAGAATGAGATTGAAGACAAAGTCTCGATCTCCTTTTTATCTTTAGCTTCCCTCTGAAATCCGACTTGTAATCCACCCAAGGTAATGTGCATGCTTAAGTATTTCGGCCTTTCATTGGTTATCTCTTTCTTTTCTCTCCTCAGTTATAGTCAAACAAATCTCGATCCGGGCGACATCATTGTCCTCGGGGTTGCGACTGATATAAGTGCCTGTGGCTTTCCGGCAGAGTCAGACGAAATCAGCTTTGTCTGCATGAAAGATATCGTCGGGAATACGGTCTTTGAGATCACTGACAATGGATGGGAAACAGTAGTCCAGGACTTTTTCGGAAATGTCGAGGGAACACTGAGTATTCGACGTGCCCTGGGAAATGTACCTGCCGGTACTGTAATGACACTACGGGCTATTAATGCGGTAGGTGGATGGCAGTATCAGATGGTAAGCCCCGATCCTTTCTGGACGATCACCCCTGTAAATCCCGGTGGCGATTTTAACCTTGAAAATGGAGGTGACCAGGTATACTTTCTCGATAATGGCACCTGGGATGAAGGAGCTGGCAATGGAATGGCCACGTATGATGGAGACGTCATCTATGGATTTAATACCCTTAGTTCATGGGCATCCAATGGCACAACACAACAATCCAACCTGCATGAGTCCCTCACTATGTGCCATCATTTGGAATCACCTAATACAGACTTCTATAAATATACAGGTGACTTTACCGCTACTAATAAATTTGGTTGGTTAAAAAGAGTGGGCGATGGTTCACTATGGACAACACCGATAGATTGTGACAGTTATAAAAATACTGTTCCTTTCTATCACGCAGGCTATACGATTCCAATAGATGACCTCACGATGGGAATTTCCTGTTTCAGATGTGAAGGGTGTAAGCCTCACAACGATTTTTTGACATTCAGTCTTCCTCCTGGTCAGTTCAATGTAGTGTATACAAATGGCACGGACAACTTTACCCTGAATGATATCATCAATGGCTGGATCGTACTGGTAGAAGAATATGATGACATCACATATTCACTTGTGTCAGTAGAAGAAATAGGTGGCTGTACCTTATACAGCGGATTTACCGGCCAGGCCGAATACCTTATCCCAAGCAATAATCCGGGTACCCATGGTGAGGTATGGACATGTGCTGATTACGGAAATATTTATTTAGCGAACCACCTGGGTGGCATGCCGGATATGGGCGGGGTATGGGCTCCGCCAATACAGCTCAATCAGTTTTATAACACAGGCTATGGGGAAGGAAGATGGTATTATGTTTTCAAATACCCATCTGTTTTTCCAGATCCTCCATGTCCTTCTGACACGGCTTCTGTCGATGTTCACTTTATCGATCCGTCCTCGAGTGTGATTGAAGTTACCTGCGATCAGAATGGTACACCGAATAATATTTTTGATGACCGCACGGTCTTCACCTTCACATTGAATGGTGAGCATGTCGATGATGGCTCCAACATGTATTATGTCACGGTGAATACGGGGACCATCACACCCACGATGGGACTCGCATTTGAGCCTACCACATTCACACTGGATCCGGGTACAGCCATGGGACCTGATGTGATCTTTACGGTCCACATCATGAATACATTTTTCTGTGACTTTGATTTTACTATTCCGTCACCCGGATTTTGTTCTGATCCGTGCGACCATGATATGTTCACGGAAATTTCCGGTGGTGGTGATATCTGTCCTAACAGTTGTCCCGATGATCCGCAGATGATCACGATTGAGACGTTTGGAGGAACCGATCCGTATCTGATGGATTTCACATTGACCGCACCAGGGTTTCCAACATGGACATTCCAGGATATTGACATTACAGATTATCATGAAATTGAAATTTGTGTGGGAAACGTTCCTTCACCTGTGTACAATGCAGGTTCAGCATCACTCACTATTCCTGCAGCACTGGATGGAAGTGAACTCCTGTTCACATTAGATAATGTTTTTGATTTTTACAATTGTACTGCGATCCTCGACGAACCTGAGGTATTTATTACCGTACATGAGCTTCCATTTGTGGATACCCTTGCATTGTCATTTTGCAGCAGGTTCGCAAACAAAGTCGATTTGACGGAGTATGACCTGGATATAAATCCATTCCTTGATGTGACATGGTTTGATGAAAATCCTTTTAGCGGCGGACAGGAATTATTTAATCCGCAACAAGTCAATCTCTTCAATGTGGTACAGCTGTGGGCACAGGTAGAAGATGATTATTGCCTGAATGCGATCCAGGTGCCATTCACCATAATTCCTTCTCCAAAACTTGATTCCATTCCACCTATAGAAATATGTACAGGTGGCCAGGTCGTATTGCAGTCGATAACAATTGTTGACCAGAGTGATAGCACAGGTGGCTATACATTCCATACAGGTTTCCCTCTTGACACCACTACACTGATTGACACTACATTCATACAACCAGCGGATTCTACCACAATCTATTTACTGGCTGCATTTGATGGATGTTATGATACACTGGAAATTGATATTAATGTCCAGGATTATCCGGACTTTACACTGCAGGCATTGCCCTGTGACCTGGCAACCGATACATACAGTGTCATTTTTACTTCCAGCGCGAATACGATTATAGCATCAGCCGGAACTGTTGTAAATAATCCATCAGGCAATGACAGTGTCACCGGCATACCGGACAATACAAATGTGACCATTGAATTACTCAATACCTCCACATTATGCCGTGATACATTTCTGATCACTGCGCCCAACTGTGATTGTCCTCTTATCAATCCACCGGCTGCTGCACAATCAACGTATTCCATTTGTGATGGCAATGCGATCCCGCAAATGTCTGTGAATGTTGATCCATCCCTGATTGCTAACTGGTATGATGTACCGAGCGGAGGTGTTGCTTTGCTGCAAAACAGTCTTGTTTTTCAACCCGCTCTTTCCGTTACTGCTAACTTTTATGTCGAGGCATTCGACCCTGCAACAAATTGTGCCAGTATCAGGACGCAGATACCTTTTGAAGTATTTCCTGTAGCCAATCTTCAGGCACTGGCAGATCCCGTGTTGTGTGAAGATGCATCTATTGATTTCAATACACTGACACCTGGTATCATTAATGGA
>JANPKZ010000328.1:0-4808 GCA_031426295.1 Saprospiraceae bacterium | reverse complement strand
AATCGTTCAAATTTGGTTTCACCACCACCGATCATATGAAAACGAAAACGAAGGTTATATTTCTCTGCCAGAGACATCATGTCATCAAATGTATCGTACGGATCTTTTTGTTGACCTGAATGTACTTGCCGGAGAATATGTCTTTCCTCTTTTAGTTTTTTAAAGCTTCGATGGTTGATCAGTCCGCTCAGTAATATTTTCCATTCCGGGGCGCGATGCCAGTAAAAAGGAATGTCTACATCGCATGTTGGTACTACGGTGAATTGCGTTTTGTTTTTCGGAACAGGACATCCCAATTGGTTGAGCCAGTTTTTTAATAAAGCAACATACTCATCAACCACAGGACGCAATATTTCACCTGCTTTTACAATTAATGCTTCTTTCGCAGGAAAACGACCATGCAGGTCTTCATGATGACCCACCGATTCTTCCCATCGTGTCAGCATAAAAAAAGCTCCTGCAAAGAGGTCTATATTACATATGATTTGATCCGCCGTGATCTCTATTTTTTCTTCACCATAAATACCAATGATACCGTCGAATTCCCGACGGGACGTGCGGATAACATTTTGAGGAATCCGATCTGTTGATAGATATGTTTCTCCGACAAATGTGAGACCGAAGAACTGGTCTTTAATGATGAGCGATTTGTCATCCCAGGCCAGTTCGTAATGCACCTGTCCTTTCTGTGACACGATCTCCACCTCGATGCCCAGGTAATGCTGGAGTAATGTCCTGACGATGTATGTCCGTTCAGGAAGAAAATTAGGTGGTATGTGTACGGTAATCAAAAGAAGTTACGAGTTACGAAGTACGAACGACGAATTTGCTCACTACACTTAAGGAACACAGATTATTATGATTGTCAAGATTTATTAAGATCTAGTTTTTCTTGATTAAGTATATTTTTCAGAAAATCAAATCATAAAAAATCCTGATAGATCTTAAAAGATCAGCGTTCCCTGCATCCCTACCAAGACTAGTGAGTATCCACAAAAAAATCTGAGATCTTCTCACATATATAATCCATCTGATCAATACTCAGATCCGGATGTATCGGTAACGACAAAACTTCTTTGCTGGCCCTTTCCGTATTCAACAGCGGAACCCGACGACGCACCACTTTACTAAAAGCTGCCTGCTCGTGCATGGGCACCGGGTAGTAAATCATCGATGGTACCTGGTGACTTGCGAGATAGGTTTGTAATTCGTCGCGACGGCCTTCACGAACCCTGATTGTGTATTGATGGAATACATGATCTGACCAGGTAACACGTTGCGGAATCAGGATGCCGGGAATATTTTTGAGACGCTCATCATATTGATCAGCTACTTTCCTGCGGGCAATATTATAGGAATCCAGATGCGGAAGTTTTACATTGAGTACTGCTGCCTGCAAAGAATCCAATCGGCTATTTACACCGATTACATCATGGTAGTATCTTCTTTGCATGCCATGATTTGCGACCATGCGTATTTGTTGTGCCAACTGAAGATCATGTGTCATGATCGCACCACCATCGCCATAGCAACCTAAATTTTTGGAAGGATAAAAAGAGGTACAACCAATGTGACCAATCGTCCCGGCCATTTTATACTGATCGCCTGCCATCAAACATTTTGCACCTATCGCCTGCGCATTGTCTTCGATAATAAACAGCTCCCGGACTTTTGCAATCGCCATTAGCGATTTCATATTCACACATTGGCCAAAAAGATGAACAGGAATAATTGCTTTTGTTCTGGGTGACAGGGATGCTTCTATGTCCTCTGTCTTCATTAGAAAGGTGCGGTCATCAATATCGACGACGATCGGTTTTAAGCCGAGCAAAGCAATCACCTCCACGCTGGCGACGAATGTAAATGAAGGAACGATGATCTCATCACCCTGTTGCAGATCCAATGCCATCAAAGCGATCTGTAAAGCATCAGTTCCATTCGCACATGAAATGATGTGTGCGTTTTCCAAATATTTACCCAAGTCAGCTTCAAAGGTCTTTACTTCTTTGCCCTGGATAAAGCCGCCACTTTCGATACAGGCAATCAGACGGCTGTCCATTTCCTGTTTCAGTGACTTGTACTGGGCCTGCAGGTCGACCATTTGAATTTGCTCCATACGGAATTACGAATTAGATATGATTTGCCGGCCGATGCTTGCGTAATAAAAGCCCTGTTCAGTGATGTCATCGAGGTCATACATGTTGCGTCCGTCAAAGATGAACGGGGTTTTCATCAATGATTTCATGCGCTGAAAATCCGGGGTACGAAACTCATTCCATTCGGTGACAATAGCCAGTGCATCCGCGCCCTCCAGTACATCGTACATGTCATCGGTATAACTCACCTGTCCATCAAACTGTTGTTGGAAATTAGGAATAGCTTCGGGATCTGTTGCACAGACAACTGCGCCAGCACTCAGCAGATCATTGATGATATCAATTGCAGGTGCTTCACGCACATCATCTGTGTTCGGCTTGAAGGCGAGACCCCAGATGGCAATCCGTTTACCTTCAAGATTATTTTTAAAATGATTGATGATCTTTTGTGCGAGGATATGTTTTTGTCGTTTGTTGACATCCATCACAGCGTCCAGGATTTTGAATTCGTAATCATGATCTTCGGCTGTCTTATGCAATGCCCACACATCTTTTGGAAAACAACTTCCTCCATATCCGACACCGGGAAACAAAAATCGTTTTCCAATGCGGGTGTCGCTGCCGATACCACGACGTACATTATCTACATTGGCACCTGTACGCTCGCAGAGATTGGCGATCTCATTCATGAAAGAGATGCGAGTGGCGAGATATGCATTCGCAGCATATTTTGTCATTTCTGCACTACGTTCATCCATAAAGAAGATCGGATTGCCCTGGCGAACGAATGGTTTGAAGAGACGCTCCATCACCTGGCGTGCGCGATCTGATGATACACCGATCACGACGCGATCGGGTTTCATAAAATCATCTACTGCTACACCTTCCCGTAAAAACTCGGGATTGGAAACGACGTCAAAAAGATCAGGAGAAAGATTTTTTAAAAGAATGTCTTTTACTTTTTCTGCTGTGCCCACCGGTACTGTGCTCTTGTCGACGATCACGACATAGCGTGTAATGATCTTAGAGAGGTCTGCAGCGACACCGAGGATATATGAAAGATCTGCAGAACCATCAGAACCCGGAGGTGTAGGTAATGCCAGAAAGATTACCTGTGCATCTTTAATTCCTTCTGCCAGTGAGCTGGTAAATGTCAATCGCTCTTGTTCAATGTTGCGTTCGAAGAGCACATCGAGACCGGGTTCGAAAATCGGGATCTTGCCGGCCTGCAGACTGGCTACTTTTTCCAGGTTATTATCAATGCAGGTAACTTCATTGCCAGTTTCTGCAAAGCAGGTGCCTGTTACTAATCCAACGTATCCGGTGCCGACGACTGCGATCTTCATAGGAGGGCGAAGATACGTGAGAACCGTGACCCATTCGGCAGGCTCCGTCTAACCCCCTACCCCCTGAAAGGGGGACTTTGTTCAGGCTCCGTTTAACCCCTACCCTCAGAAAGGAGGACTTTGTTCAGGCTCCGTCTAACCCCCTACCCCTGAAAGGGGGACCTAACATTTCATCTTCAAAAAAACTCAAATTCCCCCTTTCAGGGGGTAGGGGGTTAGACGTTACAGTTCCATATTCGTCCTGAACATCTGGATCGCAATCGCGAGCAGGAGGATCCCGAAAACCTTCCGGAGGGCGTCGGTTACTGGCTTTGGGAGTTTGCGTTCAAGAAAAGGGGTGCTTTTCAGGACTGCGAAGATGACGATCAGGTTGATCACGATACCAATAATGATGGCAGAGGTATCGAAGGATGTTCTGAGCGACAGGATCGTAGTCAGCGTTCCGGCTCCGGCGAGGAGTGGGAAGGCAATAGGTACGATACTACCTGAAGACTCGCCGTCTTTCTGGTCGCTGCGGAAGAAATGAATACCCAGTACCATCTCAAGACCAATGAAGAAGATGATCAGGGAACCTGCCAAAGCAAAGGAGCTCACTTCAATGCCGAAAACTTTGAGGATGGTGACCCCAAAGAACAGGAAGGCAATCATCAGCAGACCGGCTGTGATGGTGGCTGTAGATGCATGTATTTGTACACCTCTCTTCTTCATGTCAAGGATGACGGGAAGAGAACCGATAATGTCTATGACTGAAAAGAGGATCAGCGAGACCGAAACGATGGCTGTGATCATGACTATTGAATTTTAAATTACATCAATATTAATAGTTTTAGAGTATATTTGGTTTAATTACAAGTCATTTAGTGTCAAAGTGTAATATTATCTTATAATAAACTGTCATTTTTCATAAAATCGAATATGAATCAGCCTTCCGAAAATCAAATTGACAGCACTGATATACGCATTATTGAGGCCTTAATGGAGGATGGACGGGTTGCTTACTCGGCTTTAGCTGAGATGATCGGGTCATCAAATACCCTCGTCCACCAACGGGTGAAGAAACTCAGGGATTCAGGCATCCTGACCAGGCCTGTCTACCTGGTGTCGCCGGAACATGCTGGCTATGACACCTGTGCCTTCGTGCTGATCATCGTGCGCGAAGCCAAGCAGATCAACGATGTCATCAATTCACTCAAAAAAATTCCTGAAGTGGTGAGTTGTGTGAGCATCATGGGCCGCTATGACCTGATGGTGAAAATGTACGCGGTGAATAACCGTCATCTGCAGGATATCGTACATGATAAACTCCAGGCGATCCCTGAGATTGAGAGTACGAATACAATGGTGGCGTTTGAGGTGAGTTTTGAAC
>JANPKZ010000327.1:0-2110 GCA_031426295.1 Saprospiraceae bacterium | reverse complement strand
GCTCCGCGTTACAGATCAGCGCGGGAAAGAACACACTGCGCGTCCATTGTATTTTATCCGTGAAGGAAGACCATACAATCTGAAAGCTTATCTGCCGGATCTCGGTCTTCATGCAAGACTTGAACAGATCGAACCCAATAGTGAAGAGTTTACTTTCTATCTCGCGCAACCCATCAGCCAACCTGCACTTATGTTTGAATTTGCGGAAGAGGTGCCGCGCAATGATTATATCGTATTGGAAGCAATTTTATTTCCGGGTATCAATCTCTTTTGGGCAGGGAGTATTATCATGCTCGGGGGCATGTTTTTAGGGATGTATAAACGTCTTCGCAAAAAAGTAATTCCACCTGTTTCTCAACCATCATGAAAATAGTCTGCATCGGAGCGGGGCGCCTGGCGCATCATCTGATGCCGGAACTTCAGTTTGCGGGACACACCATCACCCAGATCTACAACAGGACACCATGGCCTGCTGTGTTGTTGTCGCAAAAACTGCATCATGCAGACCACATTACACGTCTTGAAGATCTTAACACAGAAGCTGATTTTTATTTCCTCACAATCGCAGATGATGCCATTTCAGAGGTAGCAGGAGAGGTAGCACGGTTACACGAATTAAAAGGAATTGTGATTCATTGTTCGGGGGTATCAGGACTTGATATTATTCCTTTACCTCAACGAGGTATATTTTATCCACTACAGACATTTTCAGAACATCATGAAGTGGAATGGTCGCAAACGCCGGTGATCATCACTTCTGATAAAGAGGACATCAGTCAAATGCTACACAAACTGGCCCGCACGATTTCATCTGTCGTGTATACCATGGACGAAGAGAAAAAATCAATCGTACATCTCGCAGCTGTGTTTGCTAATAACTTTACTAACCACCTTATGACTCTTACCGAGGATATTTGTAAAAAACATGATGTGCCGTTTGAGATTTTGAAGCCACTTATTTACAACACTTTTCAGAAGGCGATTCAGATCGGCCCTTCAGAAAGCCAGACGGGTCCTGCCATTCGTGGTGATATAAAAACCATAGATAAGCATCTCGCCATGCTGGAAGATCAGCCTGATGTCAGAAGGTTATACCAATTGATCACAGAGAGTATCATGAGACAGTAAAAGAATAACGCTAGCCGCTGTTGGTATTGACACCAATGGCGGCTAGCCTTATTCTTCAGCTTTAGCCTCCGCTTTCGCTTCTATCAACACGGCCAGTACTTCGATCGCCTTGGCATAGCTCTTGTGATTATTGATGACCAGGTGCGCATGTCGCTTGAAGGGTTCAATATAAGAGCGGAAAGAAGGCAACACATGATGCTCATACCGGTGTAAAACATCTTCGAGCGGATAATTTCTTTCGCCGGCGTCACGGATGATGCGGCGTTTCAATTTGATGATATCTTCTGCGTCAATGAAAATGCGTAAGTCCAGCAGATTGCGGATGTCATCAAAATGAAAAACAAATAAACCTTCTACAATAATTATAGGGGCTGGTTTAAATTCCAGATGGGTGGCTTCTTTTTTTGGATTATTAAAAACATATTGAGATTTAATCACAGTTTCACCTGCAATTAGTTTTTTTATATCATTAGCAAACGAGGTGTCATCAATAGATTCCGGCAGATCAAAATTCTGATATCCCGCATCATCCCAAATCTGCTCTTCACGAGGGCGGTAATATTCATCCTGGGATATAATGCATAATTTTTCTTCCGAAAATCTTGCACGCAACTCGTGGATGATCGTGGTCTTTCCGGAACCACTTCCACCTGAGATGCCTATGATGTATGGTTTCTGTGACATTGCTCTGTATTCGCTAATCAGTAGTTTTTACTCAGTATTAGGTAATAGTATTCATCATGGTTTTCAGAAATTAGAAACTAGAAATTAGAAATTGGGATATTAAAAAATCAAAAAATCTAATTCCGATAGCTATCGGAACAAAAATCCAAATTACTCGTACTTCCAACTTCGTACTTCATACTTTCCTAGTGTTTAATCGCCATCAATTTCTCCGGATCATGTTTGTATTTGAAGACAAATTGGAAGGCAATTCCCAGCACAAGCGCATACGCAGCAAACGTGAACCAAATGCTTTGCC
>JANPKZ010000326.1:0-8869 GCA_031426295.1 Saprospiraceae bacterium | reverse complement strand
GATAGACTCAATGATGTCCACTTCCTCTTCCAATAATGGAGCACCCCACTCTCCTTCCCAGCAACAAGCGCCCAGGCAGGCGTCCAGGTTGCAGACAAACCTTTTCTTCACCACATCGTCACTGATCAGGACATCGTCGATAGCGATCATAGCGCAAAGGTAACTGAGGAAGTACGAAGTACGAGGTACGAGTGATGTTAATGAGGTGGTTTTGGAGCTTTCGTCTGTGGTTGCGATTCTCGTCCGGTCCGGTGATCTTCCATACGAACGGGAGCTTTTGACGCCAGATACAAGGACGCCGGACGCCGGACTCGTGACGCGATTATTTAACAGGAAATTCTGTGGGTTTCAGTCCTCTTCCGATTTAGAGTACAAGACTCATCATTTATACGTCTCAAGTCTGGCATCTGGCGTCCTCTAATCTCCCATCCATTCATTACCTTCGTCGCATCCAATTGACATCGTACTTTTTCCATCCCCATGGACAGACTGAAATCCAAATTCCACGAAAAGGCAATGACGACCATTGCCGAAATGCGCACCTTTCTCAAAGATCATGGCGATACCATCATCGACCAGGTCGCCATTGAACAGGTGATCGGTGGTATGCGGGGCATCAAAAGCATGCTCTGGGAAACTTCCCTGCTGGATGCCAATGAAGGAATACGTTTCAGAGGATATTCCATACCCGAACTTAAGTCAGAGCTTCCATCCCGAGGTGGAGAACCCCTTCCCGAAGGTCTTTTCTGGTTGATGCTCACAGGTGATCTGCCGACCGAAGAAGATGTCAACTGGCTCAGCGATGAGTGGGAACGCCGACGACAGATCCCGGAATCAACCTGGAGCGTACTCAATGCACTACCGGTAGATACCCATCCCATGACTCAATTGGGAATTGCTGTTTTGACACTGCAAGGCAAGAGCGAATTTGCACGACGCTATTCAGAAGGAATGAATAAGCGTGATTATTGGGATGCGACGTATGAGGATTCAATGAACCTGATCGCCTGTCTTCCGCAACTGGCAGCATACATCTATCGTCGTACATATTTTGGCAATGAACAAATCGCACCTGATGATTCGCTGGATTGGTCATCCAATTATGCACACATGCTGGGTGTCACAAATAATCCTGACTTCCAAAGTTTGATGCGTCTGTATATGACCATTCATGCCGATCATGAAGGAGGTAATGCAAGCGCACATGCTGTTCATCTTGCAGGATCTACATTGAGTGATGCATATTATGCTTTGGTATCTGGCATCAATGCATTAGCAGGACCCTTACACGGTCTTGCCAACCAGGAAGTGATCAAGTGGATCTTTGAGATGGTCGATCATCTTGGCACCACAAAGCCCACAGCAGAACAAATCGAAAAATATATCAACGATACGCTGGCACAAGGCCAGGTGATTCCAGGATATGGACATGCTGTATTACGCAAACCAGATCCACGTTTTCTTGCCCAACAGGCATTTGCACAAAAACACATGCCCGAAGATGATATCGTGAATATCGTCTGGAATGTTTTTGAGATTGCACCACGTGTCTTAGGTGCCCTCGGAAAAGTAAGCAACCCCTGGCCCAATGTCGATGCACACTCAGGTGCAATCCTCGTTCATTACGGCCTGAAAGAATACAACTACTACACTGTTCTCTTTGCGGTGTCACGTTCTCTCGGTGTCCTTGCATCTTTATGCTGGAGCCGCATCCTGAATCTTCCACTCGAACGTCCGAAGTCACTCACGTATGAGTCGATTAAGACGTGGGTGGAGAAACGGAAGGAGTAGTTACGAAGTACGAGGTTGGATCCCGATAGCTATCGGGAGAATTTTTGGATGCCAGATTTAAGGACTTCAGATTTATGGTGAGCGTGTCGAATCCACGCCAGACTTAGAGCGCAGGCAAGGGGGTATATTTGATTTCCTGTTACAAATATATCGTACCTACGGTACTAGAATGATAGTTTCACAACTCACAACTCACAACTCACATTCTTCGAATAAGTAAAATCCTTGATCTAAGAAAAATCCAAGGCGGCTGAGCAGGATGAGCGCGAGGATGCGGGTGTCGAATAAGTAAAATCCTTGATCTAAGAAAAATCCAAGGCGGCTGAGCAGGATGAGTTTGTGGCTGCAGACGTCGAATAAATACAATCCCTGACTATAGAAGAATCCTAGGTGGCTGAGCAGGATGGGTGCGAGGATGCGCGCGTCGAAGCCCCGGCTTATTGCCTCAAATCTTTCCTCAATATTTTCCCCACATTCGATTTCGGCAAATCATCACGGAATTCAATTTCTTTTGGAAGCTTATAGCCTGTCAAATTTTCTTTGAGGTGAATCATCAGCTCTTCTTTGGTGAGACTCTTGTCTTTTTTGACAACAAATAATTTGACACACTCACCGCTCTTGTCGCTTGCTATACCGACAGCCGCACTTTCTTTTACTTTGGGATGCAGGGCTACAACATCTTCCACTTCGTTGGGAAATACTTTGAAACCCGATACAAGGATCATGTCTTTTTTGCGATCGACTACCCTGAAATATCCGTCATCATCCAATACACCAATATCACCTGTATACAACCATCCATCACGAATTGTATTGGCGGTTTCTTCGGGTTTGTTGTAATAACCTAACATCACCTGGGGCCCTTTTACAATGATCTCTCCCTGTGATCCCATCGGTTGCTCTACACCATTGTCATCTACAATCTTTACCTCGGTAGATGGGACTGGCATACCGATCGTACCAATACGACCGGTGCCATCAATCGGATTGACGGATACTACGGGTGATGCCTCTGTCATCCCATATCCTTCCACAAGGTTTTTACCTGTCAGCTCAAGCCAACGATCATTAACGGCTTTCTGGATCGGCATAGCACCGCCGACGGAAACTCGCAGGTTACTAAAATCCAGTGCTCTGAAATTTTTCTCATTGAGCAATGCATTGTACAATGAATTGACACCCGTCATCAGGGATATCTTATGTTTTTTAAATTCTTTTGTAACCGATTTCAGATCACGTGCATTCACCACCAATACATTCATCGAGCCATACGACATCATGGCAAGACAATTCACAATGAAAGCAAAGATGTGATACATCGGAAGCGGACATAACGTGATGTCACCTCCCCCTTCTTTAAAACTTGTATCGAGACATGCTTTGATCTGCAGCATATTGGCCAGGATATTCCGGTTCGTCAGCATGGCGCCTTTCGCTACGCCTGTTGTACCGCCGGTGTATTGATGCGCTATAACACGATCAAGTCCATCTTCAAAGGGGGTAATAGAAAATCGTTTTCCTTCTTTAATGGCAGCCTTAAATGAAATGGTATTATCCAACTGGAATTTTGGGACAATCCGTTTAATATTACGGATCACAAAATTGACGATCGCGCCTTTCGGAAAACCAAGCATTTCTCCAATACTCGTAAGGATCACTGTATTAATTTCTGTTTGCCCGATGATTTCCTGCAGGTTGGATGCAAAATTTTCAACGATGATAATTCCTTTGACCCCACTGTCTTTAAACTGGTACAACATTTCACGGGGCGTGTACAGTGGATTGGTGTTCACTACAATCAATCCGGCCTTCATACATGCAAATAATGCGATGGGATATTGAAGGCAATTTGGCATCATAACTGCCACGCGGTCACCTGGCTTCAAACCCCTGGATTGAAAGTACCCGGCTAGTTGCTTTGACGATCGATCCACCTCTCCATAGCTCATCGTCTTTCCCATACAATGAAAAGCAGGACGATTTTTAAATTTCTCCATCGCCTCCGTCAGGAATGCGTTGAGGTTTGGATATTTATCGACATCAATATTTGCAGGAAGTCCTTTCGGATAATTTTTCAGCCAGGGACGTGGATCAGACATAATCATTCTCTTGAGTGATCATGCAATATAAAACAAAAATGCCCGCTTCTTTCTCCTTAGAAGCAGGCAGTTAAATGCACTATAGGTATTGTATACAAATGCCTTATGGATAGTATGGAACGTGGCTCTAAAAAAGGGGATTTATGACCTTTGCTCTTATCCTGCCACAATCCGGGGTATTACCGGCATTCAAATTTGGGTGGCCAACAAAAAGAAAAGGGTGAGCAGTCTTTTTATGGCTTATTTACAATGACGGTGTAAAAGTAGATGAGTGGTCCTGAAGATTTGATAGGGACAATACTTCAATTTTCTAGGGGGAATCCCCCATGCCTGGTATTATACCTCGCTTTTGTGCTCAAGCGCCCACTTGACGAGACTGTTGTGGGTACCATCCAGGTTCAGTTTGCGGCAGATGTTGCTGCGGTGGTTTTCTATGGTTTTGATAGAAACAAAAAGCAATTCGGAAATTTTCTGGCTGCTCATACCCTGTCCAATCAGCTTCACAATTTTGGTCTCTGTATCCGTAAGAGGATTTTCTGGTAATGAAGATCCTCCGGACATGCCAGCTACAATAGCTTTGGAAATATATTCTTTACCATGCCGCACATGTTCAATACATTCAATGATCTCAATCGAACTGTCTTCTTTCAATAAATATCCCATGACGCCCAGTTCCCTCGCTTTTTTCAACATGGAGGCTTCCTTGTGAAAAGTCAAAATAATAAACCGGGTATCAATCTTTGATTGCTTTGCAGAGCGCACTACATCCAGACCACTCATGAGCGGCATATCAATATCAAGAATGGCGATATCAGGTTTTTCCTGACCAATATACATGAGAGCCTCAGCCCCATTATTCGCTTTCCGAATGATGGTTAGTGCGGGAATATCTTTAATAAGGTTGCACACAGCTTCCAACATCAATGGATGATCATCCGCTACAAGTATAGTGATGGAAGCTGCTTTCATGCAACAGGAATTGAAAATGAAAACCTGGAACCTTTCCCTTCAACAGACTCTACTTCGAGTTTGCCACGCATAGATTGCACCCGATCTTTGAGTGTCATTAAACCCAGGCTTTTTGAATTATTCATTTCCATTTTATAATCAAATCCAGCCCCATTATCCTGTATGGTTAATTGCAATTGCTGACCGGTAACATCAATGGATATTTTAGCAGAAATTGCTTTACTGTGTTTGACCAGGTTGTTCAGGCATTCCTGTACGATGCGATATAGCTGCAATGATTTTTCCCGGTCGATCAAACCGTCCAGCGGATCAATCTCGTATGTCAACAGTATGTCTGTCATTTGTTCAGTTGTGTGTATCAGATCTTTAATGGCTGCTTCGAGTCCAAGTTTATCAATCTGCCAGGGATATAACTCACGTGCGACACGACGTATATCATCTATCACACCTTGTGTTATTTCTTTTGAAGCGGAAATATCTCCTTTGATGAGGGACTGATTCAATAACACCAGATTCTGTCCTACATGATCATGCAGATCTTTCGACAATCCTTTCCGTTCTTCTTCGCGTGATTGCAGGATACCCGCGGAGTACTCTTCACGTTGAATTTTCTTCTTAAGAATATCCCGTCTCGACCGGTCCAGAAAGTATGCTACCGTAAAAAGAGCAAGCCCTACGGATATAAATATGATACGTGTGTGTGTGAGTTTTTTATTCCTGTCAAGATGTTCGATGTCAGAAGCAAGCTTTTGTAATTCCAGGTCCTTTTGAGCTGTCCTGTATTTCGTTTCGATTTCTGTAATATTCTCCAGGTGTTCTTTATCAAAAATGCTGTCCTTAACAGCCATATATAATTCATGACGTGCCAGGGCTTCACTGTAATTGCCGCGTGCTTTGGCTACGAGATACAGGATCTCATGACCGTATTTAATATCATCTGTAAAATTTTCTTTGATAGCGATATCGAGAACTTTTTGCGCAAAAGATTCTGCTTTATCATATTGTTTGGTGGCAATATAAACTTCCGCTAAATGATAATAAATTTTAGCCAGGGATTCAGCTATGTATTGTTCTTCTGAAATTTGCAATGACTGCAGCAGTGATTCTTCTGCTAGCTTATATTCACTCATGCGAAAATACGTCGCGCCCCTGTTAGAATATCCGCGCTGCATATCTACCAGGTTCCTTTTTTTCGCAGAGATAGCAATAGAGCGGTTGATATAGTTTATTGCTTTATCAAAATCCTTTACCTCGCGATAGTGATTACTGACACCATTAAAAAGGTGAATGAGTCCGATACTGTCTTTTTTTAATTCTGCAAACCGGATACCCTGCATGTATTCTTCCAAAGCCCTTTCAGAATCCCCTATGTCAGAAAAAATAATACCAAGGTTATTATAGGATTTGATGATCCCGATCGTATCCAGTAAGAGGAATGCCTGCTCCCTGACTTTCAGGAAATAATGAATGGCGCTGTCAAAATTGGTGAGCCGCCAATGATAAAGACCAGATAGATTTGTGATGGTGAGCTCCGCCAGCGGATTTTTTACTTTTTGATTCAGGTGTTTGCTTGCAGCTAGTTGCCGTTTAAAATCATCCAGGATTCCTTTCATCCTGTAAGCATCTGTCTGGATCAGGAGCAGCTCAAGACGCAGGCTATCTGAAAGTTTTGTATCCTTCATAGCCTGACCGGAATAATAAATGGCACTATCCGGATTGGATCTTACGTATTTCTTCGCCATCTCCAGCAATGCAGATGTCTGCCCTGCCAATGGAGTGCTGATCAAATAAAAACCTAACAGGACCAGAATTGAAATATGTGTTCCTCTCAATTGCATGTCTCATTGTATCCGATTGCCAACTACCCTGGGGCACGAAGGACCGTTCTCAAGTGCCAAAATAGGAAATTATCCTCCAGGCTCTCCATTTGGCCGGTATAGTATGTGGTTTCTGGAAAAAATGTACTTTTGCAGCCCGTTTTAAACAAATTCTTTAACCTCCATTCCTGAAAATCAAGTGATTAGGGGAATGTACAAACAGTGAACTCTCTGAAATGTCAGAAGAAATTGTAAACCCGGAGGAGACCGTAGAAACTCCAACCACTGAAAACACGGGAACCACCGAAACCAGTGAAACTCCTGAAGCTACCGAAACCATCGTAGCTGAAGAACCTACCACTAAATCCAGGAAAGCCGCTAAGGAACCTGAGACTGCTCACAACGATTTTGACTGGACGATCTCTAACCGTAACCAGTACATCTATCCAAAAGATGAGTATTCCAAGCTTGAGGCTCTTTACGAAAAGACCCTGGGCGCTGTCAATGAAAATGAAGTTATCAAGGCGAAAGTCTACCAGATCACTGGTGGCGATGCTGTTCTGGATATCAACTTCAAATCAGACGGTCTTGTATCCATGTCTGAATTTAAAGACATCGACGGACTGAAAGTAGGCGATGAAGTAGACGTCTATGTAGAACGTCAGGAAGATGAAAAAGGCCAGCTGGTCTTATCACGTCGTAAAGCAAAACTGCTGAAAGCATGGGAGCGTCTCGTGGATTCATTCAACAACGGTACTATTATTAATGGTACGGTTATCAGCAAAACCAAAGGTGGTCTGATCGTCGATGCCGGCGGTCTCGAGACTTTCCTTCCTGGTTCACAAATTGACATCAAACAGATCATTGACTACGACCAATATGTCGGCAAGACAATGGAATTCAAAGTTGTCAAGATCAACGAAAACATTAAGAACGCAGTTGTTTCGCACAAGGCTCTTATCGAAAGTGACCTCGCAGAACAGCGCGAACTGATCATCAGTGGCCTTGAGAAAGGACAGGTACTGGAAGGTGTTGTTAAAAACATCACTGACTTCGGTGCGTTCATGGATCTCGGTGGTGTTGATGGTCTTCTGTATATCACAGACATCAGCTGGGGACGTATCAACCATCCATCTGAAGTACTGGAAATCAACCAGAAAGTACACGTTGTGGTGCTTGACTTTGATGAGAACAAGAAGAGAATATCTCTTGGTCTTAAACAACTGCAACCCCATCCATGGGATGTTGTGGGCGATACGATCAAAGAAGGCAGCGTAGTGAAAGGCAAGATTGTCAATGTGGAAGATTACGGAGCATTCCTTGAGATCACACCAGGTGTGGAAGGTCTGATCCACGTATCAGAAGTAAGCTGGAGCAATCAACCGATCCACGCACGTGATTTCTTTACTGTAGGACAGGAATATGAAACGAAAGTGGTGACCATCGATCGTGAAGAACGTAAGATGTCATTATCGCTGAAACAATTGACTCCTGACCCATGGGGCGTAATCGAAAATAAATTTCCTGTTGGCAGCAAACACAGCGGTCGTGTGCAAAACCTTACACCATATGGTGTATTCGTTGAGCTGGAAGATGGCATCGGTGGTATGGTTCATATCTCTGATTTGTCATGGACAAAACGTTTTGCTCATCCATCAGAATTTACGAAAGTAGGTGCTGACTTACCGGTACAGATCCTCGATATCGATCGTGAAAACCGTAAGTTATCACTGGGACATAAACATGTGGAAGAGAATCCATGGGATACATTTGAAAATGTGTTCCCTGTAGGATCTTACCATGAAGCAACCGTGATGAAACGTGATGATAAAGGTGCGATCGTCCAGTTACCCTATGGTCTGGAAGCATTCTCTCCTTCACGTCACTTGCGCAAAGAAAATGGCAAGCTTGCTGAAGTAGATGAGACGTTGACATTCAAAGTGATTGAATTCAATCGCGATGATAAGCGTATCATGGTATCACACCTGCGTTACCTGGAGGATATCCAGCGTGAAGCAGAAGAAGTGGTGAAAGATGAGCGTCGTAAGCAAACCGGTGAGATCAAGCAGGCGATCAAAGAGAATCAAGGCAAATATGAGCCTGCGACTCTTGGAGATATGGCTATGTTCTCTCAGTTGAAAGAACAGTTGGCAGAAGCTAAGACTGATACAAAGGCTAAGGCGAAGGCTGAGG
>JANPKZ010000325.1:0-1613 GCA_031426295.1 Saprospiraceae bacterium | reverse complement strand
GCTCAATTTTCGTTTGCGCTTTGCAGACAGGTAATTGACCCTGATCCTGTTAATCCTGTCTTTAATTTTTTTCAGCATACGGATGATTCTATCTGATAAGGGCTGTGTTGGATTGAGTCTTATAAAAACCTACCTGACAAGCGTGATCGTTCCATGCTCAATGACATCAGAAGATCCGCATGTATAATTCAGGACAAATGCAAAAACACCATTTTGAAATTCTTTTCCGTCCTGTGTTTTTCCATTCCATTCGATTGGCCAGGAATCCGTTTCAAATGCCATGTCACCAAAGCGGTCAAATATCGCAAAGTAGTGAAGATCTAAAGCGTCCTCCGGAAATTGGGTGATCGTAAATACATCGTTGATATTATCATCATTCGGAGAAAATACATTAGGTATGTATTTCGAAGCGCCGCCAACTTCCAGTGTAAGAATGCTGTCACATCCTGCAACGGACGTTAATGTATCGACATATGTTCCGACCATATTGTGTCCCATAACTGATCCGTCGCACAATGAAACAGAAGCAAAACCACTCAGGCTTTCAAGAATGGTCAGGTTGAGATTCCGAATACTATCGCACCCTGCCATGGTTATAAATGTATCCTGGTAAATACCTGGTGAAGAATATCCCGCATAACTATTCCCGGCACAAATCTGGACAACTTCTTCTTCAAAAAGTTCTGTAACGGTCAATTCCAGGTTCCGGATACTGTCGCAGCCTGCCATAGTTACAAATGTATCCTGGTAAATACCTGGTGTAGAATATCCCGCATAACTATTCCCTGCACAAATCTGGACAACCTCTTCTTTAAAAAGTTCTGTTGCTACGGTCAATTCCAGGTTTCGGATACTATCGCAGCCTTCATCGGTTGTGAACTGATCTGAATACATGCCTGTCATTGAATAACCTTCATACATATCACCTTCGCAAATCGTTTGGCTTAAAAATGTCTCCAACGTAGTTGATCGTTCACACAAAAATTTGGATTCAAGTGATGTTTTCCTTGGCTGCATAGGAGTCCTGTTGACAACATTGTTAGATGCATTAAATACAGACAATGTGACAGGAAAAAAAGACGGGTTCTGGATGGTAACTGGGACGATAGTAATGTTTGAATTTTCAACACATGTATCAGATATATTTCCTTCCAGATCTGTTTTGACGATTACAATATCGGGCGACCCCGATGACTCGCTGTATGCGGTAAAATAAAGACTGCCATTTGCCTCGATCAACTGACCCTGCGTGGAGCCTATGGAAATCGTATTGTCATTGCCGGAGTAATCAAATTTTCTTGCCCACAATACACGACCTTCGTGGTCGATCTTGAATAATATTAAATCACTTGGTGCCACCCTGTTCCTTGCAAGCACGACAAACCCATCACCTGAAATAATGATTTCATCAGCCCAATCATTTACCCCGGGCAATGGATATTTTTTCACCCATACCAGCTCTCCATTTAATGTTGTCTTTTGAATAAAAACCTCTGTGTCATCGATGCTGCTACCATTTTCATCACCCATATACACTGAGTAAATCGTATCATTTAAAATTTTCAGACTCGCGCCATATAACCTGGCATCATTATTTGCTGATCGATGCCCAA
>JANPKZ010000324.1:0-2663 GCA_031426295.1 Saprospiraceae bacterium | reverse complement strand
TGCATTTATGAAAAAAATATGGATCAGCCTGTTAAGTATTTTCACCTTCTTTATCAGCAAAGCAGATGAGGGAATGTGGCTTCCCTTATTACTTGGTCAGCAGGTTTATGAGGATATGGTTAAACGCGGATTGAAGCTTACTAAGGACCAATTGTACAGTATTAATAAAGCATCTTTAAAAGACGCTATCATAATTTTCGGGGGCGGCTGTACAGGAGAAATTGTAAGTGCACAAGGCTTGATTTTCACTAATCATCACTGCGGATATGATGCGATAGCCGACGCCAGCTCAGTACAGAATAATTATCTGCAGGATGGATTTTATGCAAAAACAAAAGCCGACGAAATTCCTGCCAAAGGATTAAGTGTTCAGTTCCTGCTTAAAATTGAAGACGTTACAAAACGAATTGATAGCGCAGCTGCAGGATTATCAGGTGCAGAGCGTGCAAAAAAGGTTCAGGAAATGATGGCTGCAATCAATGCAGAGTACAGTGATGTTTCAGCAAATATAGAAGCGCGCGTAAATGCACTTTTCAAAGGAAATCAGTTTCTTGTTTTTGTTTATCAGCGCTATAAAGACATCAGGCTTGTAGGCACACCCCCTGAAAGCATTGGCAAATTCGGCGGTGATACAGACAATTGGGAATGGCCCAGGCATACCGGAGACTTTTCTGTATTCAGGGTTTATATGAGCAAAGATGGCAAACCGGCCGACTATGATCCTGCAAACGTGCCACTAAAACCTAAGTACTTTCTGCCTGTTTCTATCAAAGGTTTGAAAGACGGCGATTATGCCATGACGTATGGATATCCCGGCGGTACAAATCGTTATGAAACTTCCTACGGGGTACAGCTTAAAACAGAAGTGGAGAATCCCACACTTGTAGATTTAAGAGATATGCGGTTAAAACACATGTTTGCAGAAATGAAGAAAGACCCCGCAGTGAAATTGCAACTGTCTTCCAATTATGCAAACATTGCCAACTACTGGAAATTTTTTGATGGCGAATCAAAGCAACTATTGAAGTATAAAATTTATGAAAGGAAGCAGGCAGAAGAAGAAGCATTTCTGAAATGGGCGAAAGGAAAACCGGAATATGAAAACCTTTTCACCGACTGGAAAAAAGCATATGAACAATGGAAGCCCTATGCCAAACACAGGATGTATCTTAATGAAGGCATCGCCGGATCACCGTTAATTGCGTATAGCTTAAGCTTGTTGGTTTTGGAAAATGATATGGTGAAGAAAGGTGTTGATAATGCTGACAGCAAAAGGGCATTGCAAGGTGCAGCAGAGCGACGTGCAGAGTTTCTCAAGGAAGAAAACATTGCCTCTGACAAAAATATATTGTCGGATGTATTGAGAATGTTTTATGAAAATGTAAATAAACAACAGCACCCTATCGGATTTTTTGAATCGATAAGAAACACATACGGCGATCTTAAAGAAAAAAGTACATGGGACAAATATGCCGCAAGTGTTTTCGGCACCTCTATGATAACGGATGAAAATAAGTGGAAAGCATTTCAGGCGCGCCCGGAAGCCACTACATTACAAAATGATCCTGCTTTTCAAATTGCCAGCGCATTTGCTAAAAACTACAACAGTAAATATGCGACATACTTTCAGCAGTTTACTGCAGCAAACAATGATTTGGGAAGAATCTATCTGAAAGGGGTTAGAGAAATGAATCCTAAAAAAGTCATGTATCCCGATGCCACTTTCACAATGAGAGTTAGCTATGGTAACGTGAAAAGCTATATGCCAAGGGATGCAGTGAAGTATGATTATGTTTGTACAATGACTGGCGTGCTTGAAAAATATAAACCAGGCGACTATGAGTACGACCTGCCGGCCAAACTGATGGAAATGGCTAAAAAGAAAGATTACGGCCAATACATTGACAAACAGAGAAACGATCTTGTGGTGACTTTCATTACCACAAACGACATCACCGGAGGGAACTCAGGATCACCGGTGATTAATGCGAACGGCGAATTAGTCGGCCTCGCATTTGACGGAAACTATGAAGCGTTAAGTCACAAGATCGCGTTTGATAAAGATTTAAATCGTACCATTTGTGTGGATGTACGTTATGTGCTTTGGTGTATCGATAAACTGGGTGGCGCACCACACCTCATCAGTGAATTGAAATTGATTAAATAGATTCAGATCATATTTATTTGGAAAAGCCTGGAGAATTTGTCTTCAGGCTTTTCTTTTTGTACCAGCTATTTCACTTGAGTTTCTTTTACTGCATCTTTCCAACGCCACAAATGCAGGCTGGCATATGTTCGGTAAGGAGCCCATTTTTTTGCAATCCTGAACATTTCTTCCTTGAATATTTTTCTATTCTCTGTATCCAGTTTATACAAACCTGTCATAGCCTGTTGAATACCCAGATCATCCACTGGAAAAACATTCTCCCGTTGCAATGCAAACATCAGCAACATTTCAACTGTCCATCGGCCGACACCTTTAATTTCAGTCAGGTAAGCAATAACTTCTTCGTCACTCATTTTGGAAATGATATTATGCGTCATACCTTTTTGTATAGCGAAATCTGCTACATTCTGCACATAATTTACTTTGGCATTACTTAAGCCAATAGCCCTGAGTTTTTCAGGAGCAGTTGAAATGATTTCTTCAGGTTTAGGTTTCC
>JANPKZ010000323.1:0-4354 GCA_031426295.1 Saprospiraceae bacterium | reverse complement strand
AAAATTTATACGTACCTGATAAGTATCATGTCATATATAGAGAATAACATTTTGTGAACTCTAAAAAAGCAAATTTCATAACATTCAAAATATTCATTACATGAAACTCTCCTCTACACTTGTATTTCTTTTTATGATTTGTATCACGACGAAGGCCCAGGTTTTTGTAAACCCTGCAGCCACGGGAACTAACGATGGTTCCTCATGGTCTAATGCGTTTACAAACCTCCAGGATGCTTTAGATCAATCAGATCCCAATGATCAGATTTGGTTAGCTGCCGGAAAATATGTGCCGGAAGGTCCCACACCGGATAGCACTCATTTTTTAGCTACGCACGCCGTCCATATCTACGGGGGATTTGCCGGGACAGAAACCAATATATCACAACGAGACTGGACTGCCAACCTTTCCATAATAAGTGGAGATGTATTGGGTGATGATATTATGGGAAACTTTACCTCGAATCGATTAGATAATGCACATCACGTGCTGATTATTAATGCACCCAATACGCAATCTGTGTTGGATGGTTTAGTTTTCGAGAGTGGAACATCAAGGCTTGATACGTATGCAGCAGGTCCCCTTGATATACCTTACAACAGGTGGAGTGGGGGTGCTCTTTATTTCTATCGGTCAGGAGCAGTGGTACGAAATTCTGTATTTCATAATAATGATGCAATCAGAGGTTCAGGTTGTTATGCTTTTGGAGATACGCTTCATACGATTTCATTGGAATTTGATCATGTTGTTTTTCGGGATAATAATGGATATAATGGTGCCGGAGCCTTTTTTTCGGGATTACAAAATCTCACAATCAGGAATTCTCAGTTAAAAAATAATTCCGGTTTTCAGGGCGGTGCATTGTTTTTTTCGGGTACAAATGCTATAGTTGAAGATTGTGAATTTGAATTGAATTCTTCTACGTTTGGAGGAGCTATCAATGGTTTTCACTCTAATGTGAACATTCCATATCCTGTTATAAAAATTAACAGAAGTAAATTTATTAACAACACCGGATTTTCAAGGGGTGGTGGGGTTTATTATTATAATACGTATGGAGGCTGTTCCATTGAGGTTGATAGTTGCATATTCAATGATAATGAAACTGCTGGTAGCGGCGGAGGACTTATCGTGTGGGATGCCCAGGATGTGCTTGCAAATGATGCAAAGAGCCGGGTCAGTATAACGAATAGTAATTTTAATACAAATCTGGCTGGGTTTGGAGGCGGCGTAGAAATTGAAGGTTGGGATGATTCAATGCATATTGAAATAGTAAATTCCAATTTCATTGAAAACATAGCAGAACAAGGAGGTGGGGTAAGTTTAAGCTTTTCAGATGGAGCTGTAGTTGATTGTGAATTTAAGGGGAATGAATTTAGAAATAATGTTGTCAGCGCAGGCGGAGGTTTACTTGTGGAAATATATAATAACTCTTCTCCACTTCATTATTTAATGGATGATTGCCTTATAATTGATAACACAGCTGAAGCAGGAGGTGGACTGCTTGTACAAAGTTTCACACTCCCGGGTGGAATTATTGGATCGATCAGTAATTCATCATTTTTCAATAATCATGGTTCTGGTACAGCCGGAGCGATTTATTCATATCAGGGAGATCTTTCAATAGAGGATTCTTATTTTAAATCCAATAGTACTGCCGGTACGTTGGATTCATTTTATCAAAGTGGGGGCGCTATTACCGTAAGAGGGCTGGGTAACCTTAACTTAAATAGAAATATTTTTGAAGGCAATACAAGTCTCACCGAAGGCTCTGCACTTTCAGTCAATATTGATGGGACTAGTAGTATTATAAATACGCTTTTTCATCATCAAGAAGGCAATAGCACTATTTATAATGCAGGTAATATGGGTTTACGGAATATTACGATGGTTGAAAATGAAGGTGGTTTATTCCTTCAAACTGCCAGTTCGACAGAGATTCAGAATTCTATTTTTGATAACCAAGGTGATAATCTTGAATGGATTGGAAAAGCTGCGTTCATTTCAAAGGGTGGAAATATCAGCAGCGATGCAACAATGGAGAATCTGCTCACCGGTCATGGATCATACACAGATCTGAATGACACCAATCCTTTGTTGGGCCCGGATTTTGTTCCTGTAAGTGGAAGTCCAGCTATAGATCTGGGAAATGTAGAAGGAATTAAAAATGAATTTGACCTTGCCGGTAACGCACGCGTGCAGGGTGGTGCTATCGACGCCGGAAGTTTTGAAAGTTTTCTATCAGCCACACATGATGCTGTCTGGAATGCACCTCAACTTTCAATATATCCCAATCCTGTGAAAGATGTACTGAATGTAAAAATCAATGTGGAATGGACAGGTGAAGTAAAGCTTATGGTGTATAACCAGGCAGGACAAAAGGTTCATCAGGCAAACATTATCAAAAAGAATGCAAACGAGATATTACAAAGTGACATTCACAATATGGTCCCAGGTGAATATTTCCTGTTGGTTCGGGCCAATAATGAGACATACGCTACAAATTTAGTTATCGCCAGGTAACCTGGCATTGGCAAGTCCCTCTTATTCCTGCTTCCGCTCCTGGCTAATAGCCAGGATAGCGGAGGTAGCAATGAAAGGACAGAAGAGTTTTTAAAAATACCGGATTTCATTAAATTATGACCGAATATCATCAGACTCGTTCCTGTTTGCTATGGAAAAGTAATTTGAGGCATAGTTATGCTGAAAGTGGTTTCCTTCCTATCAGGGTAAGTTTCTGATCTGGCGAAATACAGTATGACAAAGATTTTTCTCCTCTCCCTCTTATTACTATTTCCGCTCCTGGCTGAAAGCCAGGATAGCGGAGATAGTGATGTCATAAGCGATAGAGCGAGCTGTCCGGCCCTCGATACAAGTTTTTTTCATGAGATCAATGTCCATGCCCAGAAGATCCTGGCAGACCATGAATCTCTACACCTTGAGAGCTTACGGTTCATAGCAATGATAGGAAAGGAATCGGCAATGATAGCACAGTATCCGGAGGGAGTGATCCAGATGTACCTGGCACTTGGATCAGGATATTTACGAAAGACTCAAATTGATTCTGCGCTGCATTATTACACTCTGGCTATATGCCACTCGGATATGGCCAGGGATACACAATTGCTGGCAAAGGCATACCTGGGATTAGGCTGGACCCTCGTGTACGACGATTCCGATTATGAAGGCTCTATGTACAATGTAAATAAAGCGTACACCTTAGCTGAATCTATACAGGATACCAGCCTTATGATGTTTCTATCAAGCCGCCTTGTAAGGCTGTATTATCAAACCACCAATGATCTATTTAAAGCATACGAAGCATGTAAAAACCTGACTGCATTATGTGAAGCAAGGAAGGATACGGTGTTACTGGTCGATAGTTATTACCTGATGGGAAGTATTTATGCGGATATGGCGCTTGTTGAAAGGCAAGTTGAGGTAGCTAAGCGATGTATTAATTTGTCACCATACGTCAGGGATTCAATGTCAATTTTTAAAATAAATCTTACAGCTTCTTTAGCCTATTTATATAATCGTGAATTTGAGAAAGCCTTACATTTTGCGCATATCAACCAGCCAATTGCAAATCAAATTGGTCGAACCACGATGGGTCTTGAAAACCTGGCCTTGATTCATTTTAAAATGAATCGGCTGGATAGTGCGAGGCATTATTATAACGCAATTTTAGAAGAGACCAGATCCAAAGAACTATATGTAGATACGTATTTATTCCTGATGTTGGGGCAAATAGAATTGAGGACGAATAATACTTCAAAAGCACGTGAATATTTGGCAAGAGCAGAAAGGGATATTAAAAAACCACGACTGTATACTCAAATGGAAATTTACCAGGCATTATATGATTTTCATACTGCAGAGGGGAATACACATAAAGCATTGGAATATCTCGAAAAACAAAACCTAATCTCAGATAGTATCTCTGTGCATCGAGTCGCAACCATGGTGTTAGATGCTGAATCCCAGAAATATGCTGACCAGATATCCATACTGGAAAAGGAAAATGAATTGAAAGAAGCCCGGGCGATTCAGGTAAAACAAAAAGAAAGTATGATGCTGGGTTCCGCAGGTGTTATCTCAATTTTTGCTGTTTTGGCCTTTATCAGGTTTCGCAGGCATAAGATAGCAAAAAACAGGCAGGCATTACTGAACGAGCGATTACGCATCAGCCGCGAATTGCATGATGAGGTAGGATCCACACTCAGTGGCATTGCCATGTATAGTCACGTGGCGCGAGAACAGGTCAAAAATTCGGATAACATCCATGCAGAACAATCCCTGAACATCATGCAAAAATCGGCAGGGGACATGGTCTCAAAACTGAGTGATATT
>JANPKZ010000322.1:0-47414 GCA_031426295.1 Saprospiraceae bacterium | reverse complement strand
GAACCCATGATGGATCATACCACAAAAGATACCATGGCATCACATGATATGGACAATAATCACGATCTGATGTCATCTATGACCATGATGATGAAGGGGATGGAGGGTATGACCATGTCGGGTGATTTTGACCAGGACTTTGCGAATATGATGATCATGCATCATCAGGGTGCTATCGATATGAGTGAGGTAGCCTTAGCGAAAGGAATGGATGCCCAGGTGAAAACTATGGCTCAAAAGATCATTACTGCCCAAAAAGCTGAGATCGATCAGTTCCGCCAGATCCTGGCAGCTTATCAGGCGCCGGCAAAATCCGGTCATACCGCTGGAGGTCATGACGGATCCCATAATGAAATGAGTGTTGCCATGACCACCATGATGACAGAAATGAAAAACATGCAGATGACCGGCAATGTGGATAAAGACTATATCATGATGATGATACCGCATCATCAAAGTGCTATCACCATGGCCCAAAATGAAATCAGCCATGGAAACCATTTTGAATTAAAGAAAATGGCTCAGAAGATCATGTCTGATCAGCAGAAAGAAATTGCTGAACTCAAAGGCTGGATGGCTCAGCATTAATAGAAGGATTAGAGGTCATGTAACCCTCTGATCCCCATTCTCAACTTTCTTCAGGATCTATGATTTCGGGCGATCATATTGGCAGCAGCCATGCAGCTTACTGTATGACTCATCTGTTGCGCGAACCGTATCAGTATCATACCCGCTGGCTGCAATCCCTTTCTTAATATCATCGAGTGTAACGACCATCGTATTGTAGGTGACCGTCATCATATCTGTTTCCATGTTCCAGTCCGCGGATTTAACACCCTGGATAGCGGAAGCTGCCTTTTCAATAGTACGTTTACACATACCACAATTGCCATAGACCTTAAACGTTTCCGTTTTCGTATTGCCTTCAGCTGCCGTCAATGAAACGGAACTCCATAAAAAGATCGACAAGATCAGACTCAAATATTTCATATACAGATTTTTTAAAGAAGTCATTGAAACGCATCATCATGTCTCCAAATTGTAAACGGAGCTATGACCTGACTATTTCAACCCTTTAAAGGAACTCAGATGCTAATAGGTTCCATTAGCCCTTTAACACAATCTTACGGGTTGAGGATACCTTATTATTATAAATTGAAAGTAAATACATTCCATCTGTCAATCCCTGCAGGTTCAGCTGTTGAACTTTTTGGTATGTCACCAGGCTCATGATCTTTTGACCACGGAGATCCGTCAGTTCCAGCCTTACTTCTCCGCCGGGATCTGACGCTGGAACTTCAATGATGACCATTCCGGTTGTCGGATTGGGATAGACGTGTACCTGATCCAGAATGGATTCATGTACTGCAGTAGGTTCACCTGGTTCAGCTTTGATGATCGTATTCTGCAGCCGGTTGGAATACCAAATTGCGCCATCAGGACCAACTTTGATCCCTGTAAGCCCTTGCTGACCTGTAGTAATGCGCCCTAATTCGGCAAAATTATTTTCGATATCATACACAGTAATGTCACCGGAGGTATAATCTCCGACCAATAACCTGTTGTCAATTATGTCAATTCCGGAAGGGCGTGTGAGGCTGTCGATGACAATCTCCCATGTGACGCCACCCATTTCTGAATGCTCCGCCAGAGGCTCATTGATAAGGGGCAACGGTGTGGTCACACTGCCGGAATGGATATCAAGTCGAACGATACGGTCATTACCTGTATCTGCTATGTATAACCAACCTGTAGATTTATCCAGGACCAGGTGGCTTGGAACTACGCCATCCTTCTTGAACTGGATCTCCTTATATCTTCGCACAATACCATTCGCATGATCATCATTGCCTGGACCATGATCCCCCTGAAAATCATATCTGACGATTGTGGAATTCCATCCATCCGTAACCCAAAAAACATTATCCGCTTCGCTGGCAATACCCATACTAAACGGACTCCCATGCAACATATCGAGGTGGCTGCCATTGCCACCGGAAGGCTGTGCGTAGATCTCAGGATCACTGGTCCATAACGCAGGTCCTGTGAATGTGCCGTTGTTGTGATTAGCATCTTTGACTCCCGGTGATGTTGCAAAATTGAAATTGTCACTAAAAGCAATCCCGGTAGGCAAAGACATAAAGTGCCATGCATTACCATCTGACCGGCTCAGGGTTTGCTGATTGGGAGTGCCGGCATCATAGAGCGTAAGGGTACTTCCTCCCGAACTTTCAATCCGTTCATTCACAACCCATAGTTCATTTTTAGAAAGGATGGGAAAGAAGTCCAGGTCATTAGGTTTGTCAAGGCCATCAGCTGCTGTGGCGATAGTGGTGAAGACCGGTTGACCAAGGAGAAATTCATCGATGCGGTTGTCTGTAGTTACATGGGGAAAAATTTCTGTCTCAAAGGATAAAATATTATTTGCAGACACATCGTCAATCAATCCATTCACAGAATCGATTTGCACCTGTATCGTGTATATTCCTGCCAATACCGGCTTCCATGCAGTGGGATGTGTTATACTATACTCCTGGAACGGCTGAATATCAAGGCCAAACAATGTTGCTGATTCCTTAGGACCACCATTGACAGCATAAGAAATCGTGAGTGATGATATAGGCGTCAAACTATTATTGACGATGGTACCTGAAATAGCGGTTGTCACATTTTCTTCCCCATATGGCAAAAATTTCAAACCGACTAACCCGGCATCAAGAGCGGGAGGCACAGCAACCTGCACGTTGTCAATGGCCAGGCCATAGAGGAACCCTCCATGATCATTGTAATGAAAGCCGATCCGGACAGAATCCTCTCCCGCAAAATTGCTAAGGTCAAGCTGATGTGTCGCCCACCCCGCATGTCCAGTCAGATCCTCCAACACGTTCCAATTTATCCCATCAGTCGATATTTCAATGGTAGCCTGTTCAGTAAATCCTGCATAGGTACCTTTTCCAAAAAAAATATCCACACTTAATACTACATCTAATACGGTTGTCAAGTCGAGAGGTGGTGTGATCAGATAATCCTGACTTTTGTCACAGTTACATGCGTCATCATTGGTGGCTGCGACCTGAATAGATCCATTGGCGGCAATTGGCCAAAATTGACTGGATAAGTCAACAAAGGATCCTACTTTCCAGCCCGAATCTGTGGCGTTTGTAATTTGAGTCCAATCGGCAGGTAAGGCAGCACCTTCAAAATCCTCCTGGAAAAGGATCTGCGCCTGAGTAACACCGTAGAATCCCGTAGCTATTAGGAGGGAGAATAAAAATTGCTTCATAGTAAATTGATGTGGTAAAATTTATGGAGTTCCAAAATACACAGTTTCCTTAATTCCCAATTTATAAACTACTTCTATGTCCCGCAGGTTACATCCCTGAGAATGATACATTTCTCAGCCCATAAACATAACCGGGTTAATTTGCAGGATCGTGAACGTTATAAAAAAAATATTATGAATTCAACAAAACTTCATTGGGAAAATGTATTCACTAAAAAAGCTGAAGATGAAGTCAGCTGGTTTCAACCGTATCCAAAGACGTCCGTTGAATTTCTGGAATTGTTCGGTTTACCTTTAGATGCTAACATCATTGATATTGGTGGCGGGGACAGTCATTTTGTTGATGTCCTTCTAGAGCGTGGATTTCAGAATATTTATATACTCGATATTTCTGCAACAGCGCTGGAGAGAGCAAAAAACCGGTTAGGTGATAAGGCATCAAGTGTACATTGGATTGAATCAGACATACTTGATTTCGTGCCTGCAGTTCAATTTGATTTCTGGCATGACCGGGCGGCGTTTCATTTCCTGACGTCAGAAATCGCTATTGATACGTATGTGAGCATTGCAGAAAAGTCGATCCGAAAAGACGGGTATGCAATCCTGGGCACATTTTCTGAAATGGGTCCTGAAAAATGCAGTGGACTCGATGTACGTCAATATTCGGAAGCCTCAATGTCCCAGCGTTTTGAAAAATCATTTACGCGGATTAAATGTATTACGGAAGATCACCTGACACCTCAACAGAAATTGCAAAACTTTTTATTCTGCAGTTTTCAGAAAAAATAAAGAGCATTGAATGACCGGTTCATTCAACTACAATTCTCCGGGTAAGTATCCCCTCTTCCGTTTCGACATGTATCAAATAAATACCGGGAGGTAACGTGTTCACTGAAATTTCTAATATGTCATATGGAATTCGGTAGTTGCCAAGTATCTTTCCAAATACATCCAACAAAAGTACTTGTACCGGATGAGATGTTGATTTTCGAAAATCGATAGTGAATGATTCGCTGGCGGGATTGGGATAAATTGAAATGTCTTTATCAATTATTTCAGTTGTACTCGTTCGCAGGTACCAACAGCTTTCAAGTGTGGGATTATCATAGAGCAGCGTATCGTTCCTACTCAAACATAGAATTGTTGTTTCTTCTCCGTCTATCTGACAACCATCATTGAATGAAAAAAGTCCATCAGTATCACCGATGCCCTCAATCCATTCTGTATAATATTCAGATCCTGGAAAATTCTCACACCGTAGTTTCCAACGTTTTCTCTTTTCACCATTTAGTAAAACTACTGTATCAATACTATCAACAATCAGGGGAACATCGGTTAAATATTCCAGAATCGTGTCATTGACTTTTAAATTAAAGTTATAAAGCACTTCCTCACCCATAGAAGATGGTACATACACGATGTTACTATCATAACGCATGTACATTCCGGTTCCATCCCAGTCCTGAGAAAGTTCTTCGTCAGCTCGCAAAAGTTCATAATAGGTTTTACCTGATTCAATTCGGGGTATTTTATCAAAAGTATATTTATGCGTTCGGCTGCTGCCTTCCAGAGAGCCAATGAGTTGTGTCCAAACATAAGTAGAATCCAAAAATCCAACTGGCTTCGGAATGATCGTATCCACAAACGTAATTGTCGCATCCAGGATAGTTGTGTTAAAACATTCATCTGCCACAGTAAAAATTACAAGCTGGCTAAATGGAGCCACGCATGAATCCGAGATGTTACTAAAATCATGTGACCATGTCAGTGTACCGCATTGATCGCTCACAATAGCCTCGGCATGATTGTCAAGCCAATTCTGTATAACAGAATCCTGATCACCGTTCCCGCAATCGATGATAATGTCTTTTGCCTGTTGAAGGATGACAGGGCTTGTGGTGTCTTCAATTCGAATGATTGCAGATGTAGTAACATTATTGGCACAATCGTCAAGTGCTCTGAATGTAACTTCTGCCACACCACTACTTCCGCATTCTAAATACAAACTCGTATAATTATTTGTCCAACTTACATTACCACATACATCTGTCGCCTGGGCTCCACCGGCCCGATTTAGCCAGTTTGTGATGACAGCTTCCTGGTTGGCAATACCACATTCAATAATTGTGTCCTGCGCCTGCTCGGTTATTACCGGTGAAATATTGTCCTGCACCATAAAGGTGGCTGCTGTCACTACTAAATTCCCACAATTGTCAGTAGCTGTAAAATTCACTGTTGCGTTTCCACTGGCTCCACAATCATCACTCAGGGAGGTATAATCGTGCGACCACTGGACGATACCGCATTGATCAGATGCGCGTGCACCACCATGATTACTGAGCCATGCATTTAGTGCACCAAAATTTCCGCTGCCATTACACTCCACCACCATGTTGGATGCAAACTCACTGAACTCTGGTGATTGTGTATCGACAACACTTAATGTGGCTGAAGTAGTTGTGAAACCGCATGCGTCTGCGGCAGTAAAAATTACCTGTGTGCTCCCGGATGCGCCACAACCGTTGCTGATACCTGTATAGTCATGAGACCAAACGAGGTCGTCACAAAAGTTTGTAGCGGATGCGCCTCCATGATTTGCAAGCCAGGCATCGATCGCTGCTTGTTGATTATTGATACTGCATTCGATAGTGATATCCTCAGCCGGAGCATCGAGGAAGGGTGGTGTTGTATTAGGTGCGATCGTAAAATTCATGCTGATGTCCAGGTAGTCCTGGTCAACATTGTTCATGAAGACGCGGATCCTCCCTTGGGTCGTGAGGTTGTTGGGAATTTCCCATTCATACGTCAGCTGTGTTACCGGCATATTGAGTTGCAGGGGTGTCCAGTTGACCCCCTCATCGGTTGAGAAATAAAGATCCCAGTTGAGTGTTTCGTGTGGTACGGCGATGTGCCATTGGACCAGGGCGGTTTGGCCTACGATGAAATTTTCACCACCCAGTGGGTAGTCCAAAGCAACGTGGGCATGCAGATGGTTGGTGGCAAGGATTAATGTGATAATAAATATGGATTTGGAGACTAAGAGCTTCATCCGGAAAACTGTGATTTTTTGTAAAAGTACGGGAAAAGGGCTGGGAGCGAGGGGCTGGGAGCGAGGGGCTGAGGGCGAGGGGCTGAGGGCGAGGGGCTGGGAGCGAGAGGCTGGGGCAAGGGGCGGGGGTCAAGGAGCGGGGCTGAGAGCGGGGCTGTGAGTGGGGCTGTGAGTGGGGGCCGGTCAAGGAGCAAGGCGGACAGGTAAACAGGCTGGCGAGATTATAGCACTCGACTTATAAACACTGAAATCGATAATGCGTTTTCTGAATGCAGGTAAATTGGAATTCGTAGAAATCCGTTTTACTATTTAACCAAAACTGATATCGACGATAACAGACAGAATAGCTCTTGACAATTCTGTTATCGACGATAACAGCAGGAAACTGCTTCCCACTTCTGATATCGACGATATGCGTTTCTAAATATTTACTAAAAGGGAATTCGTAGAAATCCGTTTTACTATTTAACCAAAACTGTTATCGACGATAACAGACAGAATACCGCTTGACATATCTCATATCGATGATAACAGCAGGAAACCACCTCCCAATTTTGATATCGACGATATTCAGTTTGAGGATATCAGGTAATTTGGAATTCGTAGAAATCCAATCTCCTTTCCTACCAATACTATATAAAATTCCAATAATTTCCTTCTCCTTAACCCGTAGGTTTTATACCCTGTTCTCCCCCTTGTGCAACAAACTCCACACCGGAATTGCTGCAACTGCTCCCGGGATAGTTGATACAATATAGATCCAAACAAATTCAGTGTGCCCACTCACAAGCGCCGGCGCCAGTGACCTGGCTGGATTCATACTTGCTCCTGAAACAGGTCCTGCAAACATGGCCTCCAACATCACCGTGGCACCAATCGCAAGACCCGCCATGATACCCTGCTCTTTAGAACCATGAGCTACATTCATAATGACCAGCATTAAAATGAATGTTAGTATAAACTCCAGTATGAAAGATTGCCAAACAGATCCCACAGGAACTGTACTACCTAACATATCATTGGCCGGAAATAAGATCTTTAAAACAAGACTTGCTGTAACGGCTCCTGCCAGCTGACTTAAAATATATGGAATGACTTGTCCCTTATTAAATTTCCCGGCCACTGAAAAAGCAATGGTTACTGCGGGATTCAAATGGGCTCCTGAAATATGCCCGAATGTATAAATCATCGCCATGACGACAAGGCCAAAGGTCATCGCAATACCCACATGCGAAATCGTCCCACCATATTCCTGGTTAATGACGATAGCTCCGGTCCCACAAAAAACAAGTGAAAATGTACCAACAAATTCAGCTACATATTTTTTTAGATTCATCAGTATGCCTTTCGTAACATGTCAGCATAGGCATCAGGCAGAGGACTTGTTTCAACAGCATGTGCTGCTTTCTCAACATCATAGGTGAAGCGGATAAACTCAACATGAATACCTGCAGGATCTAACATTGATGCATTTTCATCGAGCGTGATGACCACATATCCTCCCTGTGGATTTCCATCCTTGGGCTTGCCGACAGAACCAATATTTATAGCATGACGGAAATGCGGATTCGATTCATCGCCCGAGTTCAGTACGCGGTGATACGGTTTATGGGTATGCCCAAAACAAAGTATGTCAGCATTGGCCTGCTCCAGTATGCGTAATAAACTTTTTTCATCCCTGTCTTCAAAAAGGTATTCATTTATTTTCCTTGGACTTCCATGCACGAGGAGAAGATCCAGCTTGTCATTATTCAATTGGAATTCAACCCGGATGTGAGCAGGTAATGTTCTTAGATAATCTCTTTCATCTCGTTCCACAATACTGTTTGTGTATGAGATGGAAATTTTTCCCATGTCTTTCTCTACGTCCGTTTTATACGCGCATCCACAATCATCACTCATCCGGCCGATCCCAAAATCATAATTACCGGCGATCGTGGGAATATTTCTTTTCCGGATCTCCCGGATGACTTCGTTGGGCCATATATTATATCCTACGAGGTCACCCAGGCAATAGATCGCATCCGGTTGCCTTTGATCGACATCCCGGAAAAAAGATTCTAAAGCCGGAAGGTTAGCATGAATGTCAGAGAAGAGGGCAATTTTCATCCGTATGATAGTTGATCAAAATTTTTACTTACAACAGTCGGAACCGCAACAGGCTTTTGGTTTTTCAGCATAAACTGTAATGCTAAAGATTCCTGTATCTCCTGCACGAAACGCAGCCAACTCCTGTTCGGAAAGATAACCTTGTAGAATATCATCCGGAAGATGGATTGCTTTTTCCTTTTGGATCACGACATCTTTGAAGCCATTACTATAGATGAGATTGAGATAAGCATCTTTCTGGATGGCACCCGAAACACAGCCTGCATACATTTCAGCATCTTTTTGTAATGCATCCGGAAGATTGCCTACCAGGACAATGTCAGAAATGCTAAAATGTCCACCGGGTTTTAATGCACGAAATATTTCTTTAAACACACCATCTTTATTTGGCACCAGGTTGAGCACACAATTACTGACGATCACATCGGCAATCGCATTACTCACCGGCATGTGCTCGATATCTCCCTGCCTGAATTCCACGTTGTGATATCCCAGTTTGTCAACATTCGCCCGTGCTTTTTCAATCATGGCAGGTGTAAAATCAATGCCGATCACTTTACCAGATTCACCTGTTTCTGCTCTGGCTACAAAACAATCATTACCTGCCCCGCTGCCGAGATCAATCACTGTATCTCCTTCTTTAATTTTAGCAAATTGTGTAGGGAGTCCACATCCCAAACCCAGATCGGCTTCGGGGGCGTAACCATTCAATTCCGTGTATTCATCGCTCATGATGTTGCATATATCTGTTGAGCATCCGCCTGAACCGCAGCATGAAGCCTGGTTAGACTCTTTGTCCTGTAAAGCGATCTCGCTGTATTTCTGCCTGACCACTTCCTTAAGTTGTTCCTGAGTGTGCATTTATATTTGAATTTGAGATTTTAAATAATCGTAATATACCGATGATAAAAGGCAAAAAAAATCAACAGCATTTGCCTTTTGATGCATCGTACGTTGTGAACAAGCCCATGAGTAATTCCTGTGCAGCATGCCATTCTTTTTCGTCAATACAATAGCACACTTTTGTTCCTTCCACATCCCCCTGGATCAGACCGGCGGCTTTGAGTTCCTTAAGATGCTGTGAAATGGTGGACTGGGACAAGGGCAGCTCATCAACAATATCTCCACAGATACATGCCTGTCGTTTCATCAGAAGCTTCAGGATGGCCACCCGAGCCGGGTGTGCCAATGCCTTAGCATAACCAGCTATCTTATTGTCCTTTACTGAAAATTCGTCTGACTTGGTCGCACCCATGTTTCACTATTGTATCGCAATATTACGATTATTTAATAAAAATTGCAAGGCTTTATTAAAATATTTTTGAAAAATAAAAAGGAAAACCTGACCTGTCCATGCAAACCTCGTAAACATTAAAAAGAGTGATCTGCAACTCTACCCTGAACATCTGACGCAGATATCGGATAGTACACAAGTCGTGATAAAAGGAGCTTACTATTTAATATCACAACTAAAAAGCGGAGAGACCGCAGGTTGTTGCGCACCCGGAGAAGAGGATACCAAAAAATAATCACGATATACCCTGAGACTTTTTATTTTTCAACGAGGGAACAAATACGACTATGGAAATCAGCCCGATCATCAGGGTAAGTAATCCTCCGTATAAAAAATCAACATCCGGGAAGACAGTTCCTAAATAACCGGCAACCGGATAAGCTATACCCCACCATAGGTGCGAGACCGCGAAGTGGGAGCCATACACCTTCCCCTGATTTTCGGAAGGGATATTTTCTGCGATCAGAGTCTCCGATGGCATTTCTGCGAGACTTTGTCCTAAACCCGCAAAGACCCATAAGATCAGGAGGATACTATACGGTACAAAATTCGCAAAGCATATTGTAAAGCCCAGCAGGAAAGCTCCCAGGATTAATGAAACTCTTCTTGTCTTTGTCCTGTCCACCATACCTGCAATAAAAGCTGAAATGGCAGCACCTATCCCAAATGCAGCCATAGCCCATCCGTAATACGAATCACTTAATTGCAGGCTGTTTTTTATGTGTCCAATCGTATTGACCAAAATCATTGCACCAGCTATGGCGGAGACGAATTCAATGCTTAGCGCAAAGCGCAATATTTTATTACTGAATAATAATCGCATTCCTTTCAAAACTTCTCTCCAGGTGTTATGTGTCTCTTTGGTTGGCGCAGAAACTCCTTTTTGCAACGCACTGGCAGGAATAGATAAAATCAATATGGCAGCAACAATAAATGAGGCTGCATCCACAATAAAAATCTCCCTCGCACCGAACCACACAGCCAATATACCTGCCAGTGCCGGACCTAAAATACCGAAGACCTGATACGTAGCGGTCGACAAACCAACAGCTTCTCTGTACGATTTTCCATCTACAACCTGCGGGATCACAGCCCGATAGGTAGGTGTAAAAAAAGCATTAAAAATATTGAGTAGAAATACAAGAATATAAATCTGCCACTCAGCCTGCACAAAAACCATACATATAATGATGGCCATCCGAATAAAGTGAGTGATGTACAGGATCTTTCTGCGATCTACCCTGTCGGCTAATACTCCTGCAAAAGGTGAGAAAATAATAAAAGCGGTGACCCTCAGAGTTAATGCAGTTGCTAAAATAGTTGCGGAATTTTCCTGATCAAGCTCATATGCCAGAAGTGCTAAAGCTACCCACGAAAATGCATCACCAAGCAAACTAATGGTCTGAGCCAGGTAGAGTCTGGCAAAAACTGTATTTTGAAGTGGTGTAAAAGCTCTGCGTATTGAAAATCCTGAGTAAACCTTTTTCCGCTTCATCATAGTATTAGAAGGGTAGTCGGCCACCAGTAAAATGAGATGGCTGTATGTAATTTGCTACAAATTCTCTGAAATAAAAAACCGGGATATTGATTTTCACAATGACGCTGCATGTTAATGTTTGTGACCATCACCCTCTTTGTGCTCGTGACCATCACCTTCTTTGTGATCATGGCCATCCCCCTCCTTATGCTCTGTGTTATTTTTACTATCCGGTTTCCGACAACTCGATCAGAGCCCACGAAACCTGCTAACAACAGTAAAAAGAACATCCACTTTTTCATACAAACGTTATTTTGTGTTTTTACAATTAATTATTATACAACCCCACCGAATGGATCAGGTAAACTTCATTTTCTGGATCCTGACTGCATTCAGTATGGCCAGCAAGGCCACACCAACATCAGCAAATACTGCTTCCCACATCGTGGCTAGGCCTCCGGCTCCAAGGATAAGAACAATGACTTTCACCACAAATGCAATGGTGATATTTTGAATCACAATATTCTTCGTCGCTTTACCAATCTTAATCGCCGTAATAATTTTAGATGTGTGCGCAGTCTGGATCACGACGTTCGCCGTTTCAATAGCGGCATCACTCCCCATGGCTCCCATAGCAATTCCTACATCACTCAACGCCAGTACGGGAGCATCATTGATGCCATCACCAACAAAGGCAATCACCTTTGTTTTATCTTTTTTTAATTCTTCAACCTTCTCCACTTTATTCTCCGGAAGCAGATCTCCAAATGCCGTATCAATTCCGATACCAGACGCTACCTTTTGTGTAATCGCGGTTTTGTCTCCACTTAACATGACGATTTGCTGTATCCCAATTTCGTGCATCTGCTTAATGGTGGCGGCAGCATCGTCTTTGATTTTGTCAGCGATGAGAACATAGCCGGCAAACTGATTATCAATGGCCACGACAACAATGGTTTCCGCAATGTCATCAATGGCAGGATCATACGTTACATTATACTTTTTAAGAAGCCTCGTATTGCCTGCTAATATGTTCTTTCCATTAACCTTCCCAACAAGTCCATGCCCGGAGATTTCCTCTACATCTTGTGCTTCATAGGGATCGATCATTTTTTCTTCAAATGCTGCAATGGCTTTTGCTATGGGATGCGTTGATTTGCGCTCAATAGCAGCCAGCAATTTCATCATTTCAATCTTGTCCACACTTTGCGCCACAATTTCCTGTACCATAAAAACGCCTTCGGTTAATGTGCCGGTTTTATCCATGACGATCGTATTCACTTTTGTCATCAGGTCCAGGTAATTGGATCCTTTAAATAAGATCCCATTTTTACTGGCAGCACCAATACCTCCGAAATATCCCAGTGGAATGGAGATCACTAATGCACATGGGCAACTAATCACCAGGAAAATTAAGGCACGGTAGAGCCAGTCACTGAATACGTAATCACTGACTACAAAAAAAGGAATTACGACCAGAGCCACAGCTAAGAAGAAAACAATAGGTGTATAAATTTTTGCCAGTCTGCGAATTAGCAATTCTGTTTTTGCTTTTCGGGTGGTAGCATTCTCTACCATGTGAAGAATTTTGGAAAGGGCGCTGTCCTCGTAGCTTTTTGTCACCTTTAATTCCACTACTTTGTCCAGGTTCAGCATACCGGCTAGTACCTGCTCTCCTTTTGAGATCGTATTTGGTTTGCTTTCGCCTGTGAGAGCGGAGGTATTGAAACTGCTGTTGTCACTAATCATTTCACCATCTAACGGCACTTTCTCACCTGCTTTGATTTGAATTGTCTCGCCGATCTTCACATCCTGTGGCTTGACAGATTCCAACTTATTATTTCTAAATACGTCAGCCGCTAAGGGCCTGATATCAAGTAACGCTTTAATGCTGTTTTTTGCCCGTTTCACTGCCGCGCTCTGAAACAATTCACCGATCGCATAAAATAACATGACCGCAACACCCTCTGGATATTCGCCTATAGCAAAGGCTCCTGCTGTTGCCAATACCATTAAGGTAAATTCTGTAAATATCTCTCCAAGCTTCAGGGCTTTCCAACCTTCCATTATGACTGGCCATGCTACAGGAATGTAAGCCAGCAAATACCAAACGAGCCGGACAGGTCCGGTGAAAAATTGCCATTTAAAATATACATCCATTGCAATTCCCAACAGCAACATGGAAAGACTCATTAGCGTCGGAAGATATTGTTTCCATTTACTTTTGCCTGCAGTCTCTTCTCCATGATCATGATCATCATCCTTCGCTACCGGCTCTTCAGACAGTAATTCTTCGGCATCAGCTTCCTTATAGATTTTTTCTTCCTGGGAACAGCAGATCATGGTGTCATTAGCATCATAACTATGTTGATGATTCGGATCTGTGTTGATCATATCGTTGGATTGAAAGGTGAATAAAAAAAGACGGGTTGCGTAGTCTTCACCATGCAACCCGTCTTAGCGTCTATAAAGGAAAAATTATCCTGTTACCAATTGTGCAATTCCTAAGAGAGAGGTAAGCACAATCACACATTTCCAACAATATGTTTTGTTCATTGTCATTTATTTTATTTCTGTAAATATACATGCTTGCTGGTTGCAGAATTGTTAAAGGAAAGCTAATCTTAAATATTCTTCTTACTATGAAGATTTATTATTCAACTGTTTCCTCTCCTTTTTTAGCTAACTCGATAATGTCACCTTTGGTAAAGAGCACGGCTTTCAAAATAGTCCGCCAGTCAGAATTTTTACGTAGTAAGAATTCCAGATCCATACCAAAATGTTTCATCTCTTCCTGCTGAGCATTTTGCATTATGGCTTTGGCTTCCTCATCTCGCTCAACTGCAATGCGCTGTTGGTACCAACCGATAGCTTCTGCTTCTTCTGTAAGTGATGTGATCATGCGTGCAAAGGTCCTGGTCTCGTCTGAAAGCTCCTCCGGAGGTTCGTGGTATTGATGGAATCCCATAGTTGTAAGATTTTTTAAATGAACGTTTTTGTTGTCAAAGCAATCTCTTATTTCTTTTACGGAAATTTTATTAGAATTTATGCTTCAGAAATATATAAATTATTAGATCAGCATTGGCGGGTGGCAACCCTGCCCTCTCTTTCCAGCATATAACAGGATTGTTGGGACAAGGTTTCACCCATATGAAGTGCTGCATTATCAATAAAATCCATTGTTATTTCATGAAGCATGGTTAAAAATCCCACATCGAAAATCTGATATTATATGATTAATGGGCATGGCCACCACCCCCTTCACTTTTTAGTAAATGCGATTGAAGATAATAGGCACCTTTTAATACAATTTTATCTCCGTCGTGAATTTCTACCAACGGAGTTACCTGTACATATCCCAACTGTGTAGGTCCTGTCTTCACTTCAATTCGGGCAAATGCAATTTCAACTCCGTGCCCTTCATGTTCTTCAGTTGCGGGATGAGCAGCTTCACCTTCTTCATGTACATGTTCCTCCTCAGTATGTGCAGCCTCGCCTTCATCATGTGCATGTTCTTCTTCTGCATGTGCGGCACCTTCTTTTTCCCAAACAAAAATAAATTCCTTGCCTTCAGCCTTGATGACGGCATCGATGGGCAGGGCCATGACTTCGCTGGCACCAACATCGATCAATGCATTGATGTACATGCCCGGTATTAGCTTTTTATCATTATCTATGGTTGCATGAACGGCTACAGCTTTCGTGTCATTTTCAAAAGCTTTACCGATACCAAATATTTTTCCTCCGATCTCTTCATTATTCTGATTCGTGAGAATGAAACGGACTTTCTGACCTTCTTTGACTTTAAATAAGTCCTTCTCATACACGAGGAGATCCACATGCATCTGGGAATTATCAACGATATGAAAAAGGGGTTTCCCTTCTTCCGCGGAACTTCCGATAGTAACATGTATGTCAGTCACATTCCCGCTGATCGGGGCGACGATACTAATGATCGGTGAATTGGCACTGCCACCGATGCGTATATTCTGACCTAATATGGAGATCTGACTATTCAACGCAGTAATCTTTGATTCTTCAGTCTTAAGATCAGAAGTCACTTTTTGAAGAACCTTTTTTGCAGTTACATTCTCATTGCTTAACTCCTTTTGCCGGGCATACTCAAGCCGGAGATATTCGGCATTTGATTCTGAAGCTCGCAATTCCTGCACAAGTTTCTCCCGTTCTAATCGCATGTTATTAAAGGCCATACTTTGCAGTGTCGCGAGCGTCTGCCCCTTTTTGACATATTGACCTTCTATGACTTTAATCGTCTGGATATTACCTGGCAATTGAACACTCACTTCAGCCTGATTTTGTGGTGGAAGCTTGGTATATCCGTTAGCGTTAATTACTGCACTCAGATTTTTCATTTCAAACCATCCCGTATCAATACCTGCGTTTGCGACTTGTGCGGGATTCAATACGACCATTTTTTCATGAGGTCCTTCTTCATCATGTTCTTCATGACCTGCCTCTTCTGTCATAGTCTGATCTTCGCCGATAGCGGACTTTTTGCCACATCCCCAGGCTAACAAGCTTAGGAAGAGAATGCTGAAGATGCTGTTTATGATATTTTTATATTTCATGTGTCTGTTAGGTTTATTGGTTGGTGATATATTGAATAGAAATAATTGTTTGATTCAGGTTATTAATGGCATCGAGATACATTCGTTGTATCTCCAGGTTAGTTTGCAATGCCTGGGCATATTCGACATAACCAATGTCGCCACCCTGATATCCTTTAGTTGCATTCGTTATGATGGATCGGGCATTCGGTAAGGCTACAGTTTTATAATAGTCCACGTTGGCTGACCAAAAGCGATATTGCTGAACGTACTGTTGCAACTGGCTTTGGAGCTGTGCCTGCAATAATTCACTTTCCTTTTGTTGCACCTGAACCTGTATATCTGCAGCAGCAACATTAGATTTATATCCTTTCATCCCGAATATCGGAATGCTGACACCTAGCTCTACTCCCTGAAATCTGGGTATAGCATTATAGGTCCGCGGTAGACCATCAACTTCCTGTGTACCTGAAAATGACTGAATAAAATATCCGATACTAAAATCTGGTCCTGCTTCTGCTTTGATCACATTTCGTTCAGCTTCCAATAATGAAACCTGCTGGCGGGCCAGGCGTAATGAAGGACTATTTTCGATCAGCGTGGAATCCATCACCTGAGTTAATGGAATTGCGGTAAAGTCTTCCTGCATTACGGAGAAAGTGCTCAGGCTATTAGTCCAGTATTGCAATTTGGTTTTTTCCAGTTCGATCAGGCTGAGCGTCTGTTGCAGACTTTGCTGGAGTTGTTGTTGTTTACTTTCTGCAGTTGTTTTCTCCAACAGGTTCGTTTCACCAGTCCTGAATTTGACATCCGCTATTCTGACAAATTGACGCAACAGGCTATCTTCTCTTTCCAACACCTGTTGGGTAGCCAAGAGATATTGTATCTGATAATAGCTTTGCCTGATGTTATAGGTTAATTCCTGCTTGCTGATAGTAAGGCGCTGTGTACTTGCATTAATATATTCTTCTGCCAGCATCCGCTTTGCCTTCATCATTCCGGGGTTGGGAATTTCCTGGGTGACCGAAAAATTATTGTCGTATTTAATACTATTTACCTGTCCGAGAGCAGCATTAAATGTTGTCTTTGGTAAAACAGAATATGCACCCTTTCGTATTTGCCATGCCTGGATATCCATGGTATTAATAGCGAGTTGTTGATTATTCCGATAAGCAAGATCCATTACCTGTGGTAGCGAATTGGTTGAGTTGACTTGTGCGCTCAACTTTTGTTGACCTGCTAACAAACACACTAATACCAAGGGAATAGCATTGACAAAACGATTTTTCCTGAGACCTGTCTCAAAAAGCAGATAGAGGATTGGCAGTACGATGAGGGTGAGGAGTGTTGCTGAAATGAGTCCGCCGATCACTACTGTGGCCAGAGGTTTCTGTACTTCGGCGCCTGCTCCCATACTGATGGCCATGGGTAAAAATCCAAGAGATGCAACTGCTGCCGTCATGATGACCGGACGCAAACGAACTTTTGTTCCAACCATAATACGTTCCATAACATTTGTCATACCTTCTTTTTTTAGTTGATTGAAATATCCAATAAGCACAATACCATTGAGTACCGCTACACCAAACAGCGCAATAAATCCTACACCGGCGGAGATACTGAAAGGCATATCCCTGATCCACAAGGCAAAAACGCCTCCAATAGCGGATAATGGTATGGCAGTAAAAATGAGCATGGCTTGCTTAATACTTCGGAAGGCAAAAAACAATAAAATAAAAATCAATCCCAACGCAGCCGGAACCGCAATGGATAATCTTTTATTTGCCTCTACCAGATTCTGGAATTGTCCCCCATAGGTAGTATAATATCCAATGGGTAATTCAAGTTGTGCATCCAATTTTTCACTAATTTCATTGACGACCGTTTTGACATCCCGTCCACGCACATTAAATCCGATTACGATCCTTCGCTTACCATCCTCGCGACTCACCTGTGCGACACCTCGTTCATAGGCTATGTCGGCGACTTGTTCAAGAGGGACCTGGTTGCCAGACGGAAGTGGGATATAAAGCGCTTTCAGATTACCGATGTCCTGACGATCATCTTTCGCAACACGCACCACCAGGTCAAACCGTTTTTCGCCTTCATATACAACACCAGCTTTTTCACCAGCGAAACTTGCTCGAACAACCTGATTAAGGTCGCCAACATTAAGGCCATACAGCGCGAGTTTATCTTTATTATATCGAACTGTGATTTGTGGTAAGCCTGAAACCTGCTCTGCCCTGGCATCTTCCACTCCTTCCACAGATTGAAGTAATGGAACCACTTCTTCCGCGAGACCAGCAAGTAGCTCCAGATCTTCACCGAATATTTTAACCGCTACATCACTCCGCACACCTGTCATTAATTCATTAAATCGCATCTGAACCGGTTGCGTAAATTCATATGTAACACCCGGAATATCATTTAACGCAGCTTCCATTTTCTCCATGAGCTCGGGCGTTGTTTTCGCCGAGGTCCATTCATCTTTATCTTTCAGAATGACCATCATGTCCGCTACCTCCATGGGCATCGGATCCGTTGGAATTTCCGCACTTCCAATTTTAGACACTGCTTCAATCACTTCAGGAAATTTTGCCAACAATATTGCTTCTGCTTTTGTGGTAGCTTCAATTTCCTGCATCAATGAACTACCTGGTGGACTGATGACGTGGGTGGCAATATCTCCTTCTTCCAGCGTGGGAATAAATTCACCGCCCAATGTCCTGAATACCAAAAGCGCTACAACAAATAAAGCTAAAGCTATACCCAATACCACGGCTTTCATTTTAAGCGCACCTTGCAATAGTGGCTGATATACCCGGTATAAAAAACTGATAATTCGATCTGCTATATTATTAGTTGGTCCCGTATGCTTACTTAAAAACAAAGCAGCCATCATCGGCACATACGTAAGAGATAAAAGAAAAGCACCCAGGATCGCAAATGAAACTGTCTGTGCCATTGGTTTGAACATTTTTCCTTCAATTCCCACAAGTGAAAGTATTGGCAAATACACGATGAGAATGATGATCTGCCCGAATGCTGCCGAATTCATCAATTTTGATGCCTCCTTCTGCACGACACCATCCATTTTGCTAACCGTTAATTTTCCTTCATTGGTATGTTGGAGTCGATGTACAATCGCTTCTACGATAATGACTGCACCATCGACAATCAATCCAAAATCGATCGCTCCAAGGCTCATCAGATTACCACTCACGCCGAATAAATTCATTAGACTCACTGCAAATAACAATGACAATGGGATCACAGAGGCGACAATTAATCCTGCCCTGAAATTTCCGATCAACAGGACCAGGACAAAGATGACAATCAATGCACCTTCGATCAGGTTTCGTTCTACAGTACTGATGGCATTATTCACCAGCTTGGTCCGGTCGAGATAGGGCTCTACCCCTACACCTTCTGGCAGAGTTTTGCGGATCTGTTCTACTTTATCTTTTACTTTTTTGACTACGTCAGCGCTATTTGCACCTTTGAGCATCATCACCATGCCGGCGACTGCTTCTCCCTTACCATCTTTCGTGGTTGCACCATACCGGATCGCAGAGCCAATTTTTACTTCTGCTACATCACGAACTAATATGGGAATCCCATTTTCATTTTTGATGACAATCTTCTCAATATCCTCCATCGAATTGATCATCCCAAGTCCTCTTATAAAATATGCGTTGGGTTTTTTATCGATGTACGCACCTCCCGTATTTTCATTATTTCGTTCGAGAGCAGCATAGATTTCCAGGATATTGGTGTTCATGCTTTTAAGCTTATCCGGCTGCACCGATATCTCATATTCTTTCAGGAGACCACCTAATGTGTTAACTTCCGCTACCCCGGGTGTACCGATCAATTGGGGCTTAATAATCCAATCCTGGATCGTCCGCAAATCGGTTGCTGAAAATTTATCTTCGAATCCTTCTTTCGGAAAGACGACATACTGATAGATCTCCCCAAGACCGGTACTAATAGGTGCCATCTCAGGGGTTCCTAATCCGGGTCCGATATTTTCTTCTGCCTCTTTGAGACGTTCTGATATCTGGCTACGTGCCCAGTAGAGATCTGCATCTTCTTCAAAAACAACTGTAACTACGCTGAGACCAAACTTGGAAACACTACGCAGCTCTACTACTTTTGGAATAGGCTTGACTGCCTGCTCTATCGGGAATGTAATGAGTTGTTCAACCTCCTGAGTTGCCAGAGTGGGTGAAAGGGTAATGATCTGCACCTGATTATTGGTAATATCAGGTAATGCATCAATGGGTAAGCGGGTCATGGAATAAATACCCCATAGCATCAAGCTCAGTGTGAATAAGCCAATGATGAACTTATTCTTTATACTGAATTGTATAATCTTATCTAACATGAAATCTGATTTAATTGAGTGGAATGACCCGGACAGGTCAAATGGCAAGCATGTCTATACTGATGAAAATGTCAGATAGAACCGAATGCTTAAGATGTACTCAATTAAACTTTTGGAGGATGGAATAAATGCTCGAGGTAGCTGCCGTGCCAGTTTTCCTGATAGGAAAAAAAGGATTTACCCAGAAAATCATTGAAGGGTTTAGGTATTTCAACTTTGTGTTGCGCGGAAATAAATATGATCTGGCCACAGCAGTTGCAAATGCAAAATGGGGTGCAAAAATCAACCCCTTTCTCATGTGGGCATTCCTCGTGTTCACTTGCCACCATGGACAATTGGGCATTGTCCCCGGATTCCTGAGCCGCATGAATATCTGAGCATGGCATAATGACCAATGCCAATAGATAGATGATGAATATGCGGCAAAATATTTTCACGTGACAAATTTAACGTTTTTTCCCACGCTTTGTTGCAGATTTCCGGATACCAGATGTTTCTGGGTTTAAAATAGATGTTTCAACACATCATATGCCGGATTGGGTGGTATAAGATTTCCATTGAAAATATCTTTTTGTTAATGATATCTCAAGCAACTCATACGAACTCTAATCTTTCTAATCAATCAAAATTTGATCTTAGAAAGACTCACCTCTAAGTTGGAAACATGCTTATTCTACTTTCTAATGCCTGGATTATAGTCTTCATCACAATCCCCAAGGCAGATAAATCAATCATTGAAGTTAATTTATTAAAGTTGACTTTGAAATCCAATTCTGGCCTGACCAAGTGTCATCATTGTACTAACGCAAAATAAAAAAGCACCAGCAGATCCAGTGCTTAGTGCTTAGTGAAATGTCGGGAAAAATTCCAGACACTATATTAATCTTTACAATTTTAATTGTATCCAAGCCCTTGCCGCCCTGGGGCTACCTTGGCGTATTGTACTGTGACACATGGATGCGTGCAAACAAGTCGAAGCAATTTTTTGGCCGCCTCTTATAATTTCACAAACTTTCCAACACCCTTCCATCCATCTTCTACAACCTGAACAAAATACGTACCTAGAGGAAGCGACCTTACATCAACGGGTGTATTTGTATGAGTTGCAGCACCTTTCAGCACCTCTTTGCCAAACAGATCAACAATGCGCATTTGAAATACTGCAATGTTTGATGCTATGTGAATATACTCTGTCGTGGGATTTGGAAACATTGATAATGTCACCTCTTCTGCATCCTCGTATCCGGTAGTCCCCTCCGTAAGTTTCACCACCCAGATATCCTGGAACCCATGATTCTCCGCTATGTCAAAATCAGTTGAAGAGGTATTCGCAATAAATGCGATTCCCCCATCAGCAGTGATAGCAACACCTCGTGGAAAATCAAAGCTGGTACCACCATAATAAGATTTCCATTGAAATACACCTTCTTTATTGTACTTCGTCACCAGGGCATCAGAAGCACCTTTAATATTTGGATCATTGGGATCAAATACATTCGTACATCCTATGATATTCAGTTCCTCATCAACCACCATGTGATTGTAGGATTGGTCGAGTGTAAATTCTTTTTCCAGTGTAAGATCATAGTCTAACCTATATACTGATGTCAGCAATGCCGTGTTGGATGCATTAATATCATTGATGCGCACTACAATGTCACCGTCAGCACATTTCAAAAATTCCATCTCACTGACCACTGCCTTCGAAGTTTTTAATTTGACATGTTTCACTAACACGCCATTTGTATCAAATTTGAATATTTCACAAAACGCATCTATAAACGCGTCAGCACAATCTGTACAGAACTGGAAGTCCCATCGTTCGATCTGGGTGAGCAGATATACATTACCTTCTTCATCCATCGTGACATCATTATTGTCAAAATCATAATGACCCTGGATCGGGTTAGTCCTGATGTTTTGTTTCATTTCAAAACGCCAGTCGACGAAGTTGAAAAGTGAATCCGGTACTGGATTTATTTTTTCTACAACAAGCGAGTCAGGTCCATAGCAGGACTGCTGGATCGAACATAGAACCCCCGTTATTACTTTTGTATTGTCATCCGCTACATAGATTGCGTGTGAACCTACTTCTTCATAGCTCCAGTATTCACCAGTCTGATCCAGCATTTTGTACAGTAATACCCTGTCTCCTATACTCACCAGGACATTGATGAGTTTCTCCCCAAATTCAGTGGTATAAAAATGACGACCAAAATAATAATCGAGGGGCAGGCTGAATGTTTCAAAAGGAACATCATGATATTTTTTATACATCTCATTTCCTTCTGCATCGAGTTTCGTGATGAGCATGTAGTTTTTTACATTTCCCGCAAAATCTGCATGCGGTTCGCTTCCCATGACAACCAGGTTACCGACTTGGTCATTAAATATTTTTACCGCCACATCATCACCAGGGGTACCAATACTTTTTTGCCAGTCAATAAAAGATTGAGCAGTAGTGGTTGAGGATACGATCAGGGAGAAAAAAATGGAAATAATAGATAGATGTGTATACAGTTTTTTCATAACAAGGAGATATAGATTTGTTTCTGAAAGCTATAGACACAAGATAGAGCCTCTACCGTTGGTAAAAAACCAATTTGATTTCCGAATTAGGTTAATAGCAGGCTGAAAGCAAAATTCTGTCGGTTGAAATCAAGCCGCAGGCTTTTTCCTTGCCCGGAATTTGAGCCGTACCATTGGGGGCATTGTATCACCAAAAAGAAATCCCCAAGGCTCAAGAGGCTCAATCCGGTCAAAGATTACTTTTATAATGGCGATTAACGGCAGGGCAAGAAACATACCTGCTATACCCCATATGGCTCCTCCTGCGATAACTACTACAACGGCAACGAGTGCATTGATCTTAATGGCAGACCCTACGATCTTGGGTATCAGGATATAATTATCGATTAACTGTATGACGAAAAATACAGCAGCAGCATAGAGTGCATATTTGGGATCCGTATTGGACAGCATGGCCATTAACATCGACAGTCCCAGCATGATCATACCTCCGATATAGGGTATCATGTTGAGGATCGCTCCGATGATGGCTATGAGTATAGCATATTCTACTCCCAATGCAAGTAATCCAATGGCGTTGAGAATCGCCATGATGACCAGTTCTATCATCAACCCAACAAAGTAAGCTTTCAATAATGTTTTCGATTGGCCCAACACAATGCCGACATCCTCACGAAAACCATGTCCCACAATCCGGTGTATAAAATCAATTATGAGTGGCTGATAATACAGGATCAGGAATATATATACTGGAATCAATATGAGTATGATCAGTGCATTGGCTATCGTGGAGATTGTATTTCCAACGCTATCCGCACTCAGCGACATGAGATCTTTCCTGCTTGAACTAATCCAATCATTTGTTTTCCTTGCTCCTACACCGAAGTTCTGGGCGAACCACGATGCGAATTCCTTTTGCAGGACATCCAGCTTTGCATTTAATTCTGGCAGCGCATCCACAAAAAGATTGGCCTGGGAGATAAGCCAAACTATGAGAAGTGCTCCCAAAGCAAGTGTGGCCAGCAAGGAGATGGAGATAGCTAATGTCCTGTCTATTTTCTTCGATACAAGGAAATCAACAGCGGAACTGAGCAGAATGGAAATAACCACTGCAAAAAGAAGAGGGACAATGATGCTCCGGCCGAGAGCAAGCATATGCACAAAAACAAACAGCCCAATAATGATTAATGAAGCCTTTGCGTAAAAAGGCAGATTCACAACATTTTCATTCTTTGCAACTTTCGCCATTCGTTTTTGTCGTTTTATTCCCTCAGGCTGCTTTTACATGCGTGGCGCTATTTTCCGGAGGTTTGAGCTAATCAACAATTCAAGTTAACCTTTGTTGTAATTGTCTTATTCCAAATATTCCTATGATTTCTGATATAACCAAAATACAACCTCCGGCTTCTTTCGAGCAGTGCATTGAGGCATGCCTCACATGTGCCTCCGAATGCCAGGCCTGTGCATCCTTTTGTCTGAGGGAACATGATGTCGCAATGATGTCAAGGTGTATCCAATTAAGCATGGAGTGTGCAGCCATCTGTTATGCCGCGGCCCAAATGATGAGCCTGGGAAGTACCTATGCCCACGAGATCTGCCGCATCTGCGCCGATATATGTGAGGCGTGTGCCAAGGAATGTAGTCTCCATGAAGCGGACCATTGTCAGCGATGTGCTGTCGATTGTACTGCCTGCGCAGAGGAATGCCGCAAGATGGAATTTGAGGTGCAGGGATAAATTTCAATTTTTCAAGGCAGCGTTCGTACTTTGGTGGTATCATTAGACTTGATTTAGCTACAGTCTAACTGTCCTCAACCAACATTACATGAAAAACACTGTCTCCGCTGTTTTAATCAGCTTTCTATTGCTTTCTTTCGTTAGCAATGTCCAGGCTCAATGCAATGCAAATTTTGAGTTTGAATATATTCCCAATTCATTCCAGGTTCATTTTATAGATCACAGTACGAGTGAACATGACATTGTTTCATGGCACTGGTTATTTGGTGACGGTACAGAATCTGATGATCAGAGCCCAACACATACATATCCCGGACCCGGCACCTACAATGCGTGTCTGATTATCATGGATAATTTTGGATGTGCCAGCGATGAATGCCATCAGGTCATCATCCAGCAAAGCGAGAATGATTGTCAGGCTGCTTTTGTGGCAGACCAGATTGGCACTACACTCGAGGTCGAATTTGCTGACCAGTCCACCAGTGATCATGATATCATCTCCTGGCATTGGACATTTGGGGATGGGACAGAATCAAACGTACATAATCCGCATCATACGTATAATGCACCTGGCACCTACCTGGTATGTCTCATTATTGAAGACAACGTAGGATGCGTAAGTGATGTCTGCCATGAAGTCGTTGTAGAAGGTAATCCAAATGATTGCAGTGCGGGTTTTGAATGGGAGCAGGTTGCCAATTCTCTTGAGGTGCATTTCTTTGATATATCTGATGACGATCCGGATATCGTATCGTGGCATTGGAGTTTTGGTGACGGCCATTTTTCAGATGATGCCAATCCAACACATGTTTATGCCGAACCCGGCACTTATACTGTATGTCTCATCGTTGAAAATGAGTTTGGATGTGTAGCTGATGTGTGCCATCAGGTCACAGTGGGATCTGAAGAAGATTGTGGAGCGGCTTTTGGATATGATGTTGTCCCCGGATCACTGGAAGTTCATTTTTTTGATCACAGTGATGATGATCCGGATATCGTGAGCTGGCATTGGACATTTGGTGATGGAAGTGAGTCTGACGATCAAAATCCGACACATGTCTATGAAGAGGCGGGGACGTATATCGTCTGCTTATACGTAACAAATGAATTTGGTTGTGAAAGTCATATCTGCCATGAAGTTACAGTGGGAGGATCACAGGAAGATTGCCATGCAGCATTTGAATGGGAACAGTTTGAAAACTCATTCCAGATCCATTTTATTAATCATTCCACCAGTGAACATGATATCATTTCCTATATCTGGCATTTTGGGGATGGGTCAACTGGTGATGGACAAAATCCAAATCATACCTATGCAGGCCCTGGCACCTACCTGGTTTGTCTGCGTATTGAAGATAACACGGGCTGTGTAAGCGAGATCTGTCACGAAGTGACGGTACAGGGATCGCAGGAAGAATGTCATGCTGCTTTCGGATTTGATATCGTGCCTAATACCCTCGAAGTACATTTCTTTGATCATTCCGATGATGATCCGGATATCGTGAGCTGGCATTGGACATTTGGTGATGGCAGTGAATCTGATGACCAGAATCCCACGCATCTATATCAGGAACCGGGTACATATGTCGTGTGCCTGATCGTGATCAATGAGTTTGGCTGTGCAAGTGATGTATGCCATGAAGTTACTGTGGGTGGTTCTTCTGAAGATTGTTTGGCATCATTTGAATGGGAGCAATTTGAAAACACTACAGAAATCCATTTTATCAATCATTCTACCAGTGAGCATGATATAATATCATACCACTGGACCTTTGGTGACGGTCATACGTCAGACAATATTTCTCCCAATCATAATTATGAAGAATCGGGAACGTATGTGGTGTGTCTCCGAATTGAAGATAATACGGGTTGTGTGAGTGAAATTTGTCATGAAGTCACAGTTACACCGGAAGGTGGTTTCCAGGCGGAATTTTCTTTCTTTCAAATGGATGATCCGATGCATATCACTTTCTCAGGATCCGGAACTGGTAATCATACGATTGTTGCCTGGTTCTGGGACTTTGGAGATGGCCAGACATCAACTGATCAATATCCGGTTCACGTTTTTGCGCGCACTGGCACTTTTATAGTTTGTCTGACTGTGACTGACAGTGAGGGTAATCAGGCAACCAATTGCCATAATCTTACTGTCATCAATGATAATGACCTTTGCGATGCATCTTTTAAATTCCACACTGATCATGCCGGTAATACTGTAGTTTTCAACAATTCATCTGCAGGCACGACTGATTATTCGACTTATCGATGGGAATTTGGTGATGGCACAATATCTACAGATGAAAATCCGAATCATACGTATGCCAAAGCAGGTATCTATACTGTTTGCCTTTTTGTAACCGATACGACTACAGGTTGTTCGTCACATTTCTGCCATTCACTGACATACCATCTTACCTATAAAGATCTAAATCAGGATGCGAATATTGAAAATGAACAGGTCCCTGACACGAAATATAACAGGTCGGCAGGTGGTGTAAATATCATCTCCTATACGAATCCGGTTCGTGATCAGCTCTTACTTGAATATGATCTTCCTAACGCAGGAGATGTGTTTATTGAAATTTACGATTTCATGGGCAATCGTAAATATTCTACTGAATTGTTCCACGCTGTAAAAGGAATTCATACCAATACATTTCAGCATGGTGCTTTAATGCCGGGTATGTATTCAGTTGTCGTTCGTTTTGGTGAGCATGTTGTATCAAAAGTAGTAACAGTGGTGAATTAAAAAATTTGAATCATAGAAGAGTGAGAATAAAAAGCAGGGTTCGCCCTGCTTTTTTTATTTGCATGAAATATTACATCAAAGTAATTTTTGAAGTAATAAATGTTAAGCGTAGGCTGTGCCTACGCTTAACGTGTCCATTTTTAATAGGATGATTTCGTGGTTGTAAAAGTGTATCACATTCGGTTACTACGGCCCTTCTGGCTATTCTACCGACTATGTTAAGCGTAGGCTTCGCCTACGTTTGTGTGTCATCAAATTTCCGATTTGATTTTAGTTGGATGTGTTTGATGATCAGCAGAGCAAAACAGATTTTGCCAACACACAAACGTAGGCACCGCCTACGCTTAACGTGTCTATTTTTAGTAGGATGATTTCTTAGTTGTAAAAGTGTATCACATTCGGTTACTACGGCCCTTCAGGCCTAAATAATTGAAATGATTTTCCTTCATCCATAGGGCCACACCCTATCCTAATATCCCGCGGCCCTTCAGGCCTAAACCATACAAAATGCAATATCCTGGACATAGGGCTACACCCTATGCTAATATCCTGCGGCCCTTCAGGCCTAACACATTGCCTTTCCGCCTTTTCCGCCTCTTCTGCCTCTTCTGCCTCTTCTGCCTCTTCTGCCCGCTTACTAGTCCAAACGTCCCGTTCCCTCATTTTCTCTTCCAGGTGTGTTTTCAGGGAAATACATTTATATCACAATTGACTTCACAGTTATCCCGTGAATATTGCTCATACAAATCGGTAACCCCAAAACCCCATCGCACGCGAGAACGCTCAAGTGCGTAAATCGAAAAGGCGCTGCTAACGAGCAGCGCCTTTTTATTTTGGGTTTTTGATTCTGGATTTTTGATTTGTGAATTCTTTATACTTCTCCGATTAATAATTTAAACCTTCCTTCGGGTAGCAATCCTGATCACAAAGATCCTGGAGGGAATAGATTTGTGGGATGAAAGGAAATGGCCATATGGGCTTGAGACTTGCTAGATACGGACGAACAACCTGGGGCACCAGGGCTTGTGCTACCCTTGTTGGCTTGCCGATTAATCTTCAGGAAATGTCGCAGAATAGTTTCGGTATGAACCGGGGATCTAAACTGAAACCTTCCTGCCATAATTCCTATATTGAAACCTAATGATCCGGATCCCCAAATATTCTGTCCTTCTTATCGTTTGGACATTCTTCTTTTGGCTGGCATTCCTGCTGATGCTTCCGGCTCAGTCACACCGTTTTTCAAACATCCATTTTTACCAGCTCAATACGTCACACGGTCTTTCTGATAACTATGTCCAGGACCTATGCACAGATCGTAATGGAAATCTATGGGTCGGCACAGGTGATGGCCTGAATATGTTCAATGGAAAAAATGTTTCCAAATATTTTCCTCGCGAACATCCTGAACTCACCAGTAATAATGTCCGCCAGGTGGTGTGTGATGCTCAAAACCGGATCTGGGTGATGAGTGGTGCAGGCTTCCTGACGCTCATCGATCAGAAGCGACAATTTCATCATGTGGGATTATGGAATCAGGAAAAGCGTATTCCGGTTCGTCGCATGCTACAGACAAAATCTAAAGGCATAATACTCTTAACCAATGATGCATTTTATACACTTAACCCCGATACAGAATTATTCTCACTGGACTCCCTGAGCATTGAGCATTTTGACACCTTTACACTATCAGGCTTTGAAGAGATCCAAAAAAAATCCTTCCGCCAGCTTCATCCATGGATGGATGACAAATATATTTTTTCCCAACCGGATGGCTATTACATCATTGACTTTGCCACCCACCAGGTAAGTCAGAAATACCCCATGGAAAATGCCACATTTCTTGCATACTGGCATAAAGATCAGATCCTAATGTATGAGTCAAAAACCCGAAAGCTTCAGGCAATTGATCCGAAAACGAATACGATTACATTTCCGTTAGATTCAGTGCGGGATCAATATGGTGAAAAAATAAAAGGTGTTTTTACCAATGGTCACATTTTTTATCCCGGCCTGTACCTCTTTACCACACAGCGTAACGGTATCTACATCTATGATGTCTACAACAATGAGTTGTTCAACCAGGAGCATAACGCTGCTGATCCGACAACCCTTGTAAATAACACACCGTACTATATTACGACGGACAGCACAGGCTGGATCTTCATCGGTGCATCTCCCAATGGTGTCAGTTATTTTAAAAGCAACGCAGTCATTGGTCAGCAGACTATTTTCATGGATGACAGGGGCAATAGTTATGACGGCTACATTAATAATATTGCCACGCTTGATAATGACAATTATTATATCAGCACCAACGAAGACCTGTTGTACTGGAACCGCAGCACCAATACAACAAAGTTTCTCATAAATCATCTGCATGACGACATGTCGATCGATGAAGCTGAAGTGAATTTTGTGCTTTTTGATCAGGAGAAAAAATTATGGGCTGCCATTCCGGGCCAGGGACTATGTGTATTTAATGCTGATCAAAAGATGATCCATTACATCAACCTTGGAACTCCTGAAAACAGTAAGGTGCCGGAAAATACCACCCGCCACATGACACTTGGCCTTGATGGTCGTATATGGAATTCCACATCAGCAGGTGTCATCCTGATTGATCCGATAACATATCAGGTATCAAGACCTGAAGAAGAGAAGCTAAAGGTTTTAGAAACCCTGTGGATTAATCATGTCTGGTGGCAGGATTCTGTGAATGTCTGGGTCGCTACGACCCGCGGAGCGTATCATTATAATTATCAGGAGGATGAATTGACACATTACAATCCGGAGAATGGCCTTATCAGTAATAACGTGTTTACATTTAATAAAGACCGGAATGGAAATATTTATATCGGAACGGAAATCGGTATGGATATTCTCCTGACGAATGGCCGCACCAAAAGACTTACATCGGAAAATGGGCTTTTATTCGGCCGGGTGGAAGCACTCCTACTGGATAAAAATAATCGCATGTGGATCGGAAACGATGTCGCGATCGCCTGCTTTTCGATTGCAGATTCTACCATCAAAGTTTTTGATGAGCGATATGGTTTAAGTGTCCAGGGCTTTCGTCTCAATTCCTACCATCAGAATTCGGATGATGAATTGATCTGGGGCACAGAAAGAGGCATACAATATTTTCATCCCGATGAATTATACGACCAGGATGTCAAACTACAAACGACGATCCATCGCATTGAAACCCGCGACGTTGTAACTGATCTCACACGAAATGAAAACATAGAACTGGCACCTGGCAATAACTACATTACATTTTATTTTACCACAATTGATTACAGTACACATATCCGGACATACTACCAGTATAAACTCGATGGTGTCGATGAAGACTGGGTTACTGTTTTTGACCAAAATTCTGTACGGTATAACTCTATAAAACCGGGCACATATTTATTTCATGTGCGTGCATCCAATGATGGTAATGTGTGGGTGGATGCAGAAAATGAAATTACGGTCAGGATCGGATCTTATTTCTGGGATCGTGCGTGGTTTCGCTTCCTTGCTATCGGAGCATTAGTATTTGCGCTTTATTCCCTGATCACAACTTTGTCGCGGAAACAGAAAAAACGTACTGAAGAACTAGAGACCGAAGTTGTCATCAATTATTTTGCCTCCCGCATCAATACTCACCAGACTACAGACGAATTGTTGTGGGACGTTGCAAAAAATTGTATCAGTAAATTGAAATTTGAGGACTGCGTCATTTATCTGCTTGATAAAGAGAAAAACATTCTTGTACAAAAAGCTGCCTACGGACCAAAAAGTGATAATGATCTGACCATCTATCAACCCATGGATCTTCCCCTTGGGCAGGGTATCGTTGGGTCCGTTGCACAGACAGGCAAACCTGAACTCATCGCAGATACAACTCAGGATCCCAGGTATATTGTCGATGATATGGCACGTCGATCCGAGCTGGCTGTACCCATCATGCTTGACCAGGAAGTCATAGGAGTCATCGATAGCGAGCATTCACGGAAAAACTTTTTTACCCAAAAACACCTGGGCATCCTGAATACCATTTCTGTACTCTGCGCAAACCAGATACAGCGCAACCAGTCTGAAGAGGAAAAGCAGAAAACGAAAATTGAATTATTGGAGAATAAGCAAAAGGCTGCAGAATCCCGATTGCAGAGCCTGAGGTTGCAGATGAATCCGCATTTTCTTTTTAATGCACTGAATTCCATTCAGCAGATGATCCTGGCCAATGAAGAAATGGTGGCTACACGATACCTCTCGCGCTTTTCAAAATTGCTCCGTTCCATCCTGATCCATAGTGATAAAGAAACGATCACATTGAAAGAAGAACTGGATATACTTAAGCTATATGTTGAGTTGGAGTCCGTTCGATTTAAAGAGGCGTTCTCATACGAGATCTATTGTGATGAGGAGATAGATACAGATGAAGTGAAGATCCCTACCCTCCTTATACAGCCATTTGTAGAAAATGCAATATGGCATGGACTGATGCATAAAGAAGGACCCAGATCCCTAAAAATTGCTTTCACAGAAATGGATGATTACGTCCAGTGTGTCATTGAAGACAATGGCATCGGTCGGCAGAAATCTGCACAAATTAAATTGACATCGGGTTCGGATAAAAACCATACTGGCAAAGGCATCCAGGTGTCTATTGAGCGATTAAAAGCCATGCAGAAAAACGGTGGTGCTTCGGGATCTATGATGATCAAAGACCTGGTAGAACCTGATGGTGCGGCCATTGGAACCCGCGTTGAAATAAATCTTCCTATTCAAAATTAATACCCATGTTAAAAGTACTCCTGATCGATGACGAACAGCGCGCAACGGATGCGCTCAGGCTGATGATTATTAAAACAATCCCGGAGATAGATGAGGTAATGGTATGTAACGATTCTCGCCAGGCTCCGGAGAAGATCCACGAGTTTCAACCAGGCCTGGTATTTCTCGATATCCAGATGCCGCACCTGAATGGTTTTGAATTATTGGAAAAGATCCCCAATAAAAATTTCAAGATCATTTTTACGACTGCGTATAATGAATATGCGATCCAGGCGATCCGGTACAGTGCCTTTGACTACCTCTTGAAACCTGTTGACATGGAAGAGTTGCAGGCTTCGGTGCATCGTTTTTTACAGGGAAACGAAGACTATCGTCAGCAATATGATCTGCTGAAAAATATCATGCATAATATACATGCACCTTCGGCTGGGGACTTTCGTCTGGCATTGCCTACGAAAGATGGCGTGCATTTTCTACAGCCACACGAAATCATCCGCTGTGAAGCGCTGGGTAATTACACGAAGTTTTTCGTCAGCAATAATAAATCATATCTCATCTCCCGGACACTCGGGGAATATGATACGTTGTTAAGTCCGCAAAATTTTATCCGTACACATAAGAGTCACCTGGTCAATAAAAAATTTATCAGTTATGTGGATCATGATGGGTATGTGGTATTGAAGGATAATTCGAAGGTGGAGGTGAGCCGGCGGAGGAAGGAAGAGGTGATGGCGGCGATGAGGTAGGTGGCATGGGTGGCATGGATGGCGGGGAGCGGGGAGCGGGGAGCAGGGAGCGGGGAGCGGAGAGCCGGGAGCAGGGAGCAGGGAGCATGAAGGAACAAGGGATAAGGAGCTTGGGTGGCAGCAGAATTATACGGATGTTGGGTCGGAATGAATTACGACGTGTAAAATCGATACAAATTCAACATTTATAATGACATATTATTTTTTACAATATATATCTCATTGAATATTATTATAATCCAGTACCATTGACCTAACATGATACAAACGTTTAAAAACGGCTAGCCTTGCTGATTCCAAATTTTTACTTACGTATTGTATCCCACTCTCCATTCACTTTCTCACTTATCTAGGTCCTCTCACTCTCTCTTCTCTCACTTTCTCCTTTCTCTTACTTCTCACTATCTCACTATCTCACTATCTCACCCCTCTCACCCCCTCTCACTTCTCTCACCGAAGATTCACCCGTAACCACCATTCAGTAAAGTCATCATGCTTCCCCCGATCCCGTATTTACCTTTGCATCCTCTTACAACACCATAACAAATGAATTTTCTTTTTCCAATTATCATCATCATACTCACATCTGTCCAACCTATGTCAGCACAAAATATAACCGGCGAATATCACCTGCAGGGCGTCCATGATGCAGCCGGTGGATTTCGCTTTACTAAAGAAGGTACTTTTGAATTTTTCTTCATCTACGGCGTTGTCGACCGGGCAGCTACCGGGAAATATTCTTTTGAAAACAATGTCATCAAACTTGACAGCGATAAAGAACCAGGGAAAGATTTTCCAATCACAAGTCAAAAGAAAAATGGTAAAGGGTATACCATCCATGTAAGTGATCCAAATACATATCTCCTCCGTAATATTATCTGCATCTACTATATCAATGGAATAGAAAATGTAACTTATTCTGATGACAACGGAAAAATTTCAATTGATGCTGAGCGTGTTGATAAAATCATGCTGGTGCATGAACTCTTCGCCGATGTACCCTCCATCATAAAAGATGAAGCCAACGATAATAACCTCTTTGAGGTAGTCCTTTCACCAAGTCTTGGCATGGTGAGCTTTGAAGGTATAGACTTTACACTTGAAGGCAAAACATTGACATGCTTACCTAATTATGTGCTGCCCTTCCAGCATGTCACATTCGTAAAGCAGTAAGAACTCACGTAAAATACACAAAGAACACTATTTGCATAGTGCCCTTCGTGCATCCTCTTATTATGAATTAATTGGTACGTCGCTCACAGATCAAACTGTAAGCGATTTCTTTTTATAGAAGAAGGATCAGCAATAAAATGATAATTACAATTGCACCAATGGAGAGGTAAACACCATTGACAGCTTTCATTTCACTTTTGATTGCTCTTAATTCTTGTTTAAGCTCTTTGCGTTCAACCTGAGTCAAACTGGAGCGATCCATTTCTTTGATTTCATAGACACGATTGATCATCGTCTGAATTTCAGCAGGGATAGGTGCTTCAGCAGGAATGGCAGGAGTAGTGTTGGTGTTAGCTGCACTTACATTCGTAAGGCCACAGAAACTGATCATACAAATACTGAGTACGGAGACAAGAAATTTTTTCATATGTTATAGTTTTTAAGAGTTTAACACTGTAAAAGTGAGTCCGAAATGGTATCCGCGCGTTACATAACTAAGTAAAAGTCTTATATGATTCACACTTTCTTTGCCCATAATGGATTTTCAATAGTGGAAATTTGTGAATCCTTCAATGTATTTGTGCAAATACCCCTTTTCCAATAACTACCTTTACAATTGACCATTACAATAAGAATTGTTTCAATTCTCATCACTACTTCCGTCCTGGATCAGGGAATACAGGAAAGGAGATTTTGTTTTTGACCTTATAGCAGGTCTGACCGTTGGCGTCATGATGATTCCCCAGGGTATGGCCTACGCCATGCTGGCAGGTTTACCCGCTATCTATGGTTTATATGCCGCCACAATACCTATGTTGGTCTACGGCTTTTTTGGTTCGTCACGCCATCTGTCAGTGGGACCAGTAGCCATCGATTCTATCCTGACAGCTGCGGCCATTAGTGTATTGGCTGTTGCAGGAAGTGGAGAATATATTTCTTTGGCCATTATGCTTGCAATGATGGTGGGCCTGATTCAGTTTGGATTAGGATCATCGAGACTCGGTTTTCTGGTTGCTTTTCTTTCACAACCTGTTATTGTGGGATTCACTTCAGCTGCTGCCATTATTATTGGGTTGTCTCAACTAAAACCTTTTTTGGGAATTGATGTGCCGAGTCATCTTTATCTGCATAAGATTATTGACTCCATCCTTGAGGCCGGTTTTACTATTCACCTCCCTACAGCGGCGATTGGACTTGGTGGAATGGTTTTACTTGTGCTTTTGAAACGATACCTTCCTCGCATTCCGGGCCCACTGCTGGTGGTAACGCTGGCTACTTTGCTGGTATACTTTTTACAATTGCATTTGCAGGGTGTATCCGTCATAGGTGACATCCCACGTGGATTCCCTCTGCCCTCTTTACCTGTAATTGATTTCGATTCATGCAGAAAACTATTACCTGCAGCATTTGCAATTGCTCTGGTAAGTTTTATGGAAAGCACAGCTGTATCAAGATCTATACAGGCACGTCATAAGACATACAAGATCAAACCCAACAGGGAATTACTTTCATTAGGACTTGCCAACCTTATTGGATCTTTTTTCAAAGGTTTTCCGGTATCCGGGGGATTATCCCGTTCTGTTGTAAATGACCAGGCAGGTGCACGCTCTAATCTGGCTGCCATTATTGCTGCCCTTGTGGTGCTGCTGGCAATTCTCATTCTCACACCTCTCTTCTTCTACATGCCTACTGCTGCACTGGCGGCTATAATTCTTGCAACGATTTATAAACTGATCAATATAAAAGAAGCAAAAAATTTGTGGCATGTCGATCGAAGGGATTTTCTGATGATGATGGTAACTTTTTTCGGAACATTATTTCTGGGTATCAGTACGGGCATCGTCATCGGCGTTTTGTTATCTCTTGCCTGGATATTATTTGAAGCATCCTATCCTCATTCAGCAGAACTTGGTCGCGTTCCGGGCACTCACTCGTTTCGAAATGTGCGTCGCTTTGAAGAATTAATTATTGAAGATGGCATTCTGATTTTCAGGTACGATGCACCTCTATTTTTTGCAAACATTGATAGATTTCGTGAAGTATTGTATGCCCAGAAATCATTGCGCAAGCTTCCCATTCATTCCATCATTATCGATATGGAAAGTATCAATACGATTGACAGTTCTTCTCTCAATACATTGCATGAAATGGCCGATGAATTAAGCAAGGAAAACATCCGGCTCATATTCAGCGAGATCAAAGGACCTATACGTGATAAGTTTTTTCGTTCGGGGCTTACAGATAAACTTGGCGAACAAAGCTTCTTCATGACTACGGAAGACGCAGTCGAGTGTGCAGCGGGCAGAAAGACAGATTTTGTCAGTGAAGCAACCCTCCAGATCAACCGACGGAAAAAAAATTAAACCATCAAAGGACAAGGCTGTAGAATACGCGTTGCAACCGAAACAGCATTGTCCTTTCCGGATACCTCCCCTTTCCTAAACCTTTCATTTATCTTTGCGTTTTACGGAGTTGTCACCGGAATATCATGAAGAAAGCAGTAGAACAGATTTATACAGGATGTCTTGCCCAGGGCGCCTATTTTATTGAATCTGAGGGCGAAGCAGCGGTCATAGACCCATTACGTGAGACATTGCCATATATCCGCAGGGCGGAAGAGCGAGGTGTCAAAATCAAGTACATTTTCGAGACCCATTTCCATGCAGATTTTGTCAGCGGACATGTAGACCTGGCAAAAAAAACGGGTGCTACGATCGTGTATGGCCCGACAGCAGAAACAACATTCGAATCCCATGTTGCAAAAGATGGGGAAGAGTTTACGATAGGCAGATATAAAATTCGCGTATTACATACGCCAGGTCACACACCAGAAAGTACTACATATCTCCTGATCAATGAAACAGGAAAAGAAGAAGCCATTTTTACCGGCGACACTCTTTTTATTGGTGATGTGGGAAGACCTGACCTTGCACAAAAAGGTGAAGAGCTTACACAGGAGGATCTGGCAGGGTGGTTATTCACCAGCCTGCGAACAAAAATCTTACCACTGCCGGATGATATCATCGTATATCCTGCACACGGAGCCGGTTCTGCGTGCGGAAAAAATATGAGTACTGAAACCTGGGATACATTAGGCAACCAGAAAAAAACGAACTATGCGCTTCGTGCGGATATGACACGGGAGGAATTTATCCGCGAAGTAACAGATGGATTATTACCTCCACCCCAATATTTTGTAAAAAATGCTTTGTTGAATAAAGAAGGATATGAACCCATTGACAATGTTATGGCTCATGGATCCAGGGCACTGTCTGTTGCAGAATTTGAATTACTTGGTGAAGAAGATGATGTGGTCATCCTGGATGTACGACATCAAAAAGAATTTGTAAAAGGATTTATACCGGGTTCAATATTTATTGGTCTCGATGGCTCTTTCGCACCATGGGTGGGAGCACTCATCCCGGACATCAAACAAAAATTAATTCTTATCGCACCGGAAGATCTTGAGGTCGAAGCAGTCATGCGTCTTGCACGTGTTGGATATGATAATGCATTAGGGTATCTGAATGGTGGATTTCCAGCGTGGAAGGATGCTGGCAAACCCATCCACTCGATCGATGCCATTGACGTACCTACTTTCAAACAACGCCTTAAGGACAATCCGGAGATCAACATACTCGATGTCCGTAAACCTGATGAGTTTGAGAAATCTCATCTGACCACAGCTATTCATTTTCCACTTGATTTTATCAATGAACATATGTCTGAGATCAATCCGTCATCGACATATTATATGCAGTGCAGGTCAGGATATCGATCTACCATTACTTCTTCCATTTTGAAAGCACGTGGTTATCATCATCTGATCGATGTGATCGGTTCGTTTGATGATATGAAAACACAGATGGAGATGGAGGGTACGTGTGATACTATTCGGAGGTAAAAATAATCCTCATAACCAGTAAGTGTATTATTTGAGAGTGGTCCCTGAGCCTGTCGAAGGGAAGAAAATAGCATAGCCCAACACTCTAAGTCCCGCATGATTTCTTTTGTTCAAGTGATTTCATTGACTAGGTGCGGTCCCTGAGCTTGCCGAAGGGTAGAAAAAGGGCAAGCCCAAACTCTGAGTCCCACTTGATTTTTTTTCCCGAGATTCTACATTAAAATAAGATATCCTTAAAAAAAAATCAAGTGGGACTCATGTGTGGGGGTTCGTATTTTTTCTACCCTTCGGCAAGCTCAGGGACCTCCTTTCGAAATGATTATCAATGGAGACAGCTTTATATACATTCTTCCCTTCGGCAAGCTCAGGGACCTCCTTTCGAAATGATTATCAATGGAGACAGCTTTATATACATTCTTCCCTTGGGCAAGCTAAGGGATCTCCTTTCGAAATGATTATCAATGGAGACAGTTTTATTTATTTTCTACCCTTCGGCAAGTTCAGGGTCCTCCATTCGAAATGAAATACTTAATTAATTGAATCTCCTAGCCCACAAAACCCGACTTTTCAATATTTTACATCACATTACTCATTCCATTAACGCTCAATACATGAAACTGTCATTCCCTCAGTTGCTGTCCGCTATTGTCGTCATAGTGTTTACGGGCCCGGTCCAGGCTCAATGGCAAAGGCAATATCCGCTTGATAAGCTGGAAAATGTCCTTGACATTGATGTCCATGATGATGGATACGGATTCGCGGTGGGCACCAACGATCTTATCTTACGTCTTGACGAATCCACACAAACATGGGATTTACTTGATGGATATGGTGAAGGATGGAGGTTTGAAGCCGTGGATTATCTCGAGGGGTCCGGAGGAAATGTAGCAGCCGCAGGTGGTGATGGACTCATACTCACAACCGACAAAGGAGAAAACTGGAATGAGATATCCGGAGCACCTTCAGGTATTCTCACGCTCAAGCTATTTTCACCCACACATATCATGGTCATCGCGGATGGAGGTGCTTATGAATGGGAAGATGAAATATGGACAGACCTGGCTGTTCCGGCACTGGTGGGCATCAAAGGAGGTTTTATCCTCGACTATGATCATATATGGGCCTTCACATTCGCCACGAATCCTGCTATATATTATTCTTCCAACAAAGGACAGACATGGGATACCAATCTGGATATCAGCGATATTGATCTTGTCCGGTTTTATGATGAGACACAAGGAGTAGCTACTGATGGACGCAAAGTATATACAACTACGAATGGCGGTGTGAAATGGAATTTAATTTCAACAAACGCCATTCACAATACCTCCAATGACATCACCTTTGGGAGTAGTGCAAATGTGATGATGGCCGCTACTCTTAATGCAGATCCTGCGATATCTACGAATGGCGGACTGAATTGGACACAACTTACCACAGATCAAATCAGCGACAGGAGTTATTCGATTGCCAGTCTTTCAGATAATGAATTCTGGCTTGGAAATGATCTGAGCAGTTTGCTGTATACTACCAATGCCGGTAGTAACTGGGAAGAAAAATCAGGTCCCGAACGGAATCTAATCAATGACGTATTTTTTACAAATCGCATGTTAGGTTTTGGTCTTGGCCAGGATGGCATGCTGGTGCGCACATCGGACGGAGGTGAAAACTGGAATGATATTTCTTTTGGTTCGCGCAATCATTTTGCAATGCACGGTCCAACACCTGATGATTTATGGATGGGTGCGAATCAACGCATTTTGCATTCTGCCGATCAGGGTGATACCTGGACAGAAAAGTTGAGCCTGCCGGGTGGCAATGTCAATGACATTTTTGCAATAAATGATCAACGCGTGATCGCGGCGATCACCTCAGGTGTTATCTTATTGACTATGGATAGTGGATTAAATTGGGATACAGTATACAATGCAGGTGCATTGTTAAAATCGATTGCAAAAATTGATGACCAACGGTACATGATTACCGGATTTAATGGCACAATCCTGCGAAGCGAAGACCAGGGTCAGACATGGACCCCACTTACCGCACCTGATGCAACACTGCAATATGAACAATCATACTTCCTTGATGGCACGGGATGGCTGGTAACATCGAGCTTTAAAAACCAGATGTGGAGTACCCATGATAATGGTGACACATGGATACCCATCAACTTGCCGATTGACCGGTTTTGGGATGGCGTTTATTTTATGTCGCAGGATACGGGCATCATTGTCGGAAGATCCAGTACGGAAGGACGTGCTTATATAACTTATAACGGCGGTACAAATTGGTCTGCTGGATATATCACTTCATTTCCATTCTATGGAGTTACCGGATTTGAAAATCCTAATGGTACGGCATGGATCTATGGCGTGGGAAGCAATATTGAAGCACTCTCCTATTGCAATTCCATTCCGGGTATTCATGATCTCACAGGGGATGCTTTTCCTTGTGAGCAGGATACCATTCCATTTTCAGTTAGTGGATCCAATATTAATTCCTTTAACTGGAGCTTTCCTTCCGGATGGACTATTCTTGGGTCTGATGATAATAATGTAGTACAGGTGGTCGTGGGAGCAAACCCGGGATTTATTTCAGTTACAGGATCTAATGATTGTGGTGAAACAAGTCCGCTCACCATAAGTGCGGGACCAGATCTGCTGCCAACCATTTTTGAATTACAAGGTGATGAAGAGCCCTGCGTAGGTGAGCTGGTAACCTACAATACAATCAACCTGGAAGTTGATAATTTCGAGTGGGCGTATCCTTCGGGATGGACGATCATTGGCGATAAAGATGAAGGATTTCTGAGTATTGTTGCTGGTGATGCGGGAGGTGTTATATCTGTTATTGGTGCAAATCAATGTGGTAGTACCCAGGAGATATTAATAAATGTTACGCCTTTTATTCCACCAGTTGTCGATGTTACATATAATGGTGTGACGTTGTCGTTATCAGAGGACGGGTTATTCTACCAATGGTACCTGGATGGTGAAGAGATCACTGGAGCCACAGGTGCCACCTATACTCCGACAGAAAGCGGCTTGTATTCAGCGACTATAACATTCCCTTCCCAATGTTCAACCACGTCTACAGTTGTTGAAGTAATCATTACAGCTATTCCGGATGTAAAAGATGTGAATTTCAATGTATTTCCTGATCCTGCCTTTGACAGGATCTTTGTTCAGGAGATACCTTCTGGTTTTACATACAGGATCCTGGATGTGAGTGGTAAAGTGATAAATAAAGGAATTTCATACGATGCTTCCATTTCAGTGAGCCAATTGATGAAAGGAATGTATTTGCTAAATATTCAATCGCAGGACAAAAATTATATTTCAAAATTTATACGGGGATAACTGCATGTGATATGCATTGCTTCAAATGCAAAACAAGTCAATTATAAAATATGGGAATTCCTTTTTTCAGCTGGTTCTCTGGCTGGCTATCGTTGGTTTTTCCCTGTACTTTTTTCTGGACAACGTATTCCCTTATGTGACAGGCTACAGGAGCAAAGGATTTGGTGATTCACTTTTCAACAACCAGGTATTTGTAGTACTTCATCTTGTGGGGGGTACGTTGACTTTATTTCTCGGACCTCTCCAGTTTTTTAAAAAGTTGCGCACGAAATACCTTTCCTGGCATAGGCTGATTGGAAAGATCTATATGCTGGGGGCGATGCTCGTTGGTTTTTCCGCTCTGCGCATGTCATTCATCAGCACTTGTGTAAGTTGCCGGATCTCATTGCTGATTACGGGAATTCTCCTGTTGATGACCATTGCATTCGCATGGATCAGTATCAAAAACAAACAAGTGAAGACGCATCAGCAATTTGTTATCAGGAGTTATGTATTGATCCTGGCATTTGTATTTGTTCGTCTTGATGGTATTATTTCAATGAAAATTATATTTGGAGCTATAGAAGATTCCACTTTTAACAGAACAGTGAATGAATATTTCTTCTCTTTTGTGCCGCTGATCATCGCAGAGATATTTCTTACATGGTTGCCGGCGATGAGAAGGGCACGGCATTAATGCCGATATTGCAGTGCAAACAATAAGCTAATGACAGAACTATTTACGAAACCATGGCCATGGTATATTGCCGGACCTATTATTGGTCTTATGATTCCCGCCTTACTAATGATGGGCAATAAACCATTCGGGATCTCTTCTTCCTTGAAGCATATTTGTGCCGCATGCTTTCCTGGCAATATTCCATTCTTTCAATATGACTGGAAAAAAGAATCGTGGAACCTTATCCTTGCATTGGGTATTCTTGCAGGAGGGATTTTGGGTGGTTTGATTTTTTCAAATCCGGAACCAGTTGCAATAAGTGGTGACACTGTTGCTGATCTACAAGCCTTGAATGTAGCGCATGGTGCTGGACTTCATCCCATGGATATCTTCAATTTTCCTGCCCTGCTCACACTAAAGGGATTTCTGTTGGTTATAGTTGGAGGTTTTCTGGTTGGATTTGGAACCAGGTATGCGAATGGATGTACGTCGGGTCATACGATCATGGGTATCTCAAATTTGCAAATGCCTTCGGTCATTGCTTCTGCTTGTTTTTTTGCGGGAGGTTTGATCATGACATGGTTTATTCTTCCATTCATTCTAAATTCCTGATCTAATGAAACTGATTAAATATTTTATCATCGGGATGATCTTCGGCTTTGTGCTTGTAAAAGCTGAGGTAATATCATGGTACAGAATCCAGGAGATGTTCCGGTTTCAATCATTTCATATGTATGGGATCATCCTGACGGCGATTGTAGTGGGGATAATATCTATTCAAATCATCAAGCGATTAAAACTGAAAGCGATTAATGGTGAAGTGATCATTATTGAGCCGAAAAAATTTGATAAAGGCATCGTGATTGGGGGGACTATTTTTGGGTTAGGCTGGGCTATGACGGGGGCGTGTCCGGGTCCGTTGTATGCGTTGACGGGAAGTGGTGTGTTTGTGATGGGTGTGGGGTTACTGGCGGCGATAGCTGGGACGTGGGTGTATGGAAGGCTACGGGAAAAGTTGCCGCATTAATCCACATTGCCACTGAATTAGAAATTAGTACGAATCGGATGAAGCAGATATAATTGTCAAATTCAATTCTGATAATATGACTTCAAGATCTCCTGGCACCCAAAATTTCATTTAAAAAAGTAAATTTAAAACATACGTTATTATGTATTTGTATACACTTCATAAATATTTGATAGTCAAATATTTACACTAATTATCCCGTCTTAAACGTTTGTATGCGTTTATCAATCCACCCCTCTTCTATCTCATATTCACCTTATTTATTACCAATCAACCTCACTACCTCCTCATACTCCTCTCTCGTATTCACATTCCTCAACTTCCCTGGAAAGACACTTCGAACCCGCTTACAATCCACACTCAGCAACAACTTCCGCAGAGAGTATTGACCCCCATCTTGTGCTCTCAGCAATAAAGGCAATACTGAAGACTCCCAGATGACAAATAATGGTTCAGGTAAACCAGATTCAGGTTCAACAAAACATGTGGCCATCTGGGTATGATCACGAGCTGCGAGCAACTCTTCCATGATACCTTCATCCACTAATGGCATATCACAAGCAACTGTCAGCCATGCACAACCTGGGTCATGTTGAAAAGCGGACAATAATCCACCCATCGGACCCAACATATCATACACATCAAGGATCGTAGAATATTCACTCACAGGCACCCTGGCCGGATGACAAGACAGAAACACCTCATCTATAAATTTTGAAAACAGTCCTGCCAGGCGCTCCCGTTGTGCTATTTCATAATAATGTATACCACCTTTGTCAACACCCATGCGCGAGCTTTCCCCTCCTGTATAAACCAGTCCTTTTATAACATCACTCATTTGGCCCCGTCAATAATATGCCTGAATTTAGTTCCAACCTCTTAAAACATGTGCCCTTTATAGTTGTTCCCCTTTAGAATGGCCTTCTATGGATGACCCGATTGAAAAGAGAAGGAAGGCTGAATGTCAATAAAAGTAAGTATTTCAACGATCCTCCTACGGCAAACCGTAGAATTGCAAAGGGGAAAACTTGGTACTCTTTGAGAGACTGTTAAATTTGACCCGGATTTCAATTTATTGACTGCCCCGGGATTCGTCCCTGATGACATTGCATAACGTGTACTAATTGACCATCTAAATACATTTCAAAATGAATCGTACCTATTTAAGTTTTTTAATGATCGCCCTTCTTTTCCTCGTCTCCTGCGTGAGTAAGAAGAAATTTACTGCTGTTCAGACTGAATTAAACCTGTGCAACGAACAACTGGGCAAATGCGGCGAAAGTCTCAACGACTACATGAATCGCCTCGAAACTGCTGATGCAGACCGTGCTGCCGCACGTGCTGAGCTTTCTGCACGCGGCGAACAGGTAACAGACCTGAGAGCACAACTGGAAGATTGCAAAACACAACGCGACAAACAAATGACACAGGTAGGTGACCTGGCTGTCATGTCCAAAGGTGCTACTGACAACATGAAGGAGACCCTTGAGCAACTCCGCAAAAAAGATCAGTATATCCACCTGCTGCAGGCAGCAAAATCTACAGCTGACTCTATTAACCTTGCTTTGGCTGTTAATCTGAAAGGCCAATTGGCGCAAGGTATTGAAGATAAAGATGTGGAGATCAAAGTTGACAAGACTGTTGTGATGATCAACCTGTCAGACAAGATGCTATACCAAAGTGGTAGCGCAAATCTTACAACACGCGCAAATGAAGTATTGAGCAAGATCGCATCGATCGTCAACCAGCGACCTGATATGGAAGTCATGGTGGAAGGTTACACAGATAATGTGCCGATCTCTTCAGAATGTATCAAGGACAACTGGGATCTGAGCGTGAAACGTGCAACAGCTGTAGTGCGTGTATTACAAACAAAATACAACATCGATCCAAATCGTCTGATCGCTGCCGGCCGTGGTGAATTCAACACACTTGCCAGCAACAGCACATCAGAGGGACGTTCTACAAATCGTCGTACAAGGATCATCATCCTGCCAAAACTGAATCAATTCTACGACCTGCTGGATCCATCAAAAGCTCCGAAGGATAATAAGTAAATCCTGTATACAGGTAAATTTTTTCAAAAGAGGTGCATGGATCATGCGCCTCTTTTTTTTTGGCCTGTCTCATGCCGATAATAGAAACTGAAAATCTTGATGACACTTTCGACGTATTTATAAAAGCGTTTTGTAATTTACTATCGCATGACAACCAGAACACTTGTCATTCTTTGAAATAAACCGCCAACTACTATGATCACGCGCCTACCCCAGGTCCTGATGATGCTCGTCCTGCTTATAGGCAGGATTGATGCCCAGGTAAGTATTAGCACCACAGGCAATCCTCCCGATCCATCGTCTATGCTTGATATCTCGCATCCTTCGCGAGGACTCCTCATCCCCAGAATGCCGATGGGTCAACGGAATGCCATATCCTTGCCCGCAAATGCACTGCTCATCTATCAGATAGATAATACCCCCGGCTTTTATTACAACCGGGGAACACCGCTTTCTCCTGACTGGGTGCCTCTCACAACTTTATCAGACAATCTTCATCATGAAGACAGGATACCTATTGATTCATTACCGTATAATATCACTACACCCGGCTCCTATTATGTCACAGATAATTTAACCGGTGCGATAGGAATCAATATATCATCATCGCATGTCACCATTGACCTCAATGGGTATGCATTGAGAGGAACTACCGGCAATTCTTCGGAAGGAATCGAGGTAACCGTTGCAACATCCAACATCACAATACGAAACGGTAGTGTCACCAATTGGGGAAAAGAAGGGATAAAAGCGGTATCCGCCAGTACTTCATCATTTTCTCAATTGCAGATCCTCTCCAATGGATGGGACGGTATAGCGACGGGAAATAATAACCTGATTTCATTTGTCGTGGCCGGCAGCAATGGCTTTGATGGGATTGACATGGGAACAAGTGCTTCCCTCCAATATTGTACAGCTTCCAATAACCTGAATGATGGAATAGAAGCAGACGCAGGGGCCACCCTGGTTCAATGTACTGCCAGAGACAACGCTCAGGTAGGAATTCGCGCTACAGGATCATCTTCCATTACAGCCTGCAGTGCCATTGATAATAATAGCCAGGGATTTTCATGTGGTCCAGGTTCTCTTGTCAAAGAGAGTATCGCCACGAACAATACACTAAGTGGATTTTATCTTTTTACTGGCGCTATTGCATCACATAATATTTCCCGCAGCAATAATGGTCATGGTTTTGAATGGTTAAATGACTGCACATTAGAATCCAATAATGCAAGTCTGAACGCATTGTCGGGTTTTTATACCACATTCACTGGTGGGAAGCTTGACCTGAATCAAAGCAGTTCCAATACGCAGCATGGATACTTTATTCAAAATGCCGGCGGTTGCCTGATCATCCGTAATACAGCTTCGGGCAATGGCGTATCTGCCTTTAATGTCCTTCCCGGAAATTCATTTGCGACTGCTGTGACAGCAGCCACCATTAATACGAACACCAACCCTTTCGCCAACTTCCAACTATAACACACGATGAAACAAACTCTACTCCGACTCGTGCTTCTGACTGGTCTGATCTACTGTGCTATTCAGGACATTCATGGCCAGCTTACTGATTATACGCCTGATACATTATGTTATATGCCCGGCATGCCCTTCATGCCCAATGTAACTGACAATGATCTTGCCTGCCAGGCAGGTGGACAATGTTTCGTTATGTTGCTTACACCTTCTACCTGTTTTCATTTAGAAAAAAATGGTGTACTGACTTTCATCGGTGAATTGACAGAATGCTGTGGTGAACATATTCTCCGATATAGCCCAATCAATAATCCACAGATCCAGATCACGATCACAGTAACTGTAAAATGTCCGAAACCTGATTGTGGTTTTGTGGAACTGGAAGTCCCCAGCGGCACTGCTGGCGGAGGACCGGGGGGCAAGATCACTTTCAATTCCTGCGAAAATAGTGTGGCTACGTATTGGTTTAATCATTCTTTAGGGAACACATATAGCTGGATTGTCACTGGTGGCACATTCGTAGTAGTGGATTCAGGTATTATTGATGTGACATGGGGCAGCATGGGAACAGGCATGATCATACTGACCGTGACGAATGGAACCAGCGTGCAGACTTACACATATTGTGTAAACATCCTGGATGGACCGACAGCGGCATTCTCAGTATTCGCGTCTCCTGTTTGCCTGATGTCACCGATCAGCTTTATCAATAACAGCATCGGTGGTACAAGTTTCTTCTGGGATTTTGGTGATGGTAATACATCTACATCTTATTCACCAACGCATATGTATGGAACTCCGGGCAACTTTACAGTGACTCTGTATGTCATGCAAACGAATTATGATATGCAGGGCAATCCGTTGTGTTGTTGTACTGATTCCATCTCTCATGATGTAGTCGTAGATCCATTTCCGGGTCCGGATATCCTTTGGGTTTCTACTCTTTGCGAAGGTGATTCTTCCTGCTATTGGACCACTGCGACGGGATGTAATTACACATGGACTGTAGTTGATGCCAACAATGTGCCTGTTCCTTTTTCAG
>JANPKZ010000321.1:0-7130 GCA_031426295.1 Saprospiraceae bacterium | reverse complement strand
GGATCCACACTCAGTGGCATTGCCATGTATAGTCACGTGGCGCGAGAACAGGTCAAAAATTCGGATAACATCCATGCAGAACAATCCCTGAACATCATGCAAAAATCGGCAGGGGACATGGTCTCAAAACTGAGTGATATTGTATGGCTGATCAATCCACAACAGGACACAATTTCAGAGTTGTTCCAGCGGCTGGAAGAATATGCCCGCCAGATGACGTCGGTGCAGAATATGCAGGTGGTAATTGACCTTCCTGAAGATTTGTCTTCCGTACATATACCCCTGGAGGCACGCAGGAACATTTATCTGTTCTGCAAGGAAGCGATCAATAATGCTGCAAAATATAGCCAGGGCACCCGGATCGAGCTGCAGGCCAAAGTGGATAAAGGATTTATCCGGTTTTCAGTCAGGGATGACGGTAAAGGATTTGATGAAATTACTGTCAAGAAAGGGAACGGGCTTGAGAATATGAAGCGCAGGGCAGAGGAAATCGGCGCCACCTTTAAGATCGGATCCCGTGCACAACAGGGCTCAAACATTGAGATGCTCTATAAACTCACCCATTGAGGTATTGCGCAGATACTTCCTGTCCCCGATTTTTACAGTATTATTAATTCTCGTCCGGATATATGTGTGTACGCTTGCTGTTCCACATGTGTACGCCTCTTTGAAAATATTTTAATCAGTGATTTTAATATTACTTTTTGACTAGTCAAATCATTATTACGTTTTATTTTTTTTTGTTTGTAGTTTAGTCATGATCATTTAATGTATAACCTGTTTTGTAAACGCAAATGCCTGAATTATGCAAATGGATATCCGGGTATCGATCTTTGAGGACAACCAGTTGTTTCGCGAAGCGATGCAGGTGATCCTTGACGGCACCCTGGGATATATTTGCAGTGGCGCCTTTCCCAATGGTAATAATGTAGCGGCTAATGTAGAACGCAGCCGTCCGGATGTTGTCCTGATGGATATCGAGATGCCCGGCATCAATGGACTGGAAGCTACAAAGGTTATTAAAAGCAAATATCCCGGCGTCAAAGTTCTGATTCAGACTGTCTTCAATGACAATGAAAGGATCTTCCAGGCGATGTGTTCTGGTGCTTCCGGTTATATTCTTAAAAATGATCCTCCTGCCAGGTATTTGGAAGCGATCACAGAAGTATATAATGGAGGCGTATCCATTAATTCTTCTATTGCAAAAAAGGTCCTGGGATTCTTCTCCAGCAAAAATGTAATCCTCGTAGCCCCTACCGGCGAAGATTATCAACTAACCAACCGAGAGAAGGAATTACTTCAGCTTATGGTGGAAGGACATAATTATAAGACGATTGCTGAAAAAGCTTTCATCAGTTATGACACCGTCCGCACGCATGTCAAGCATATCTATCAGAAGCTCCACGTCGCGAGCCGCAATGAAGCGGTGATGAAAGCAGTGCAGCAAGGCATCGTCTGATTGAATCTCCTTTTTTAAATTTTATATAAATGAAGATTCGTGATGTTCACGATGTATTTCTTTCTGTATTTCGGGAAAGTTAAGATTTGCAAAATCACTCAATGGGGTATTGATGGTAGATCAGCTATTTGCAAACTTTGTTTTGCAGTAAGAGAGGTCTCAAGCGCTTACGTTTATGCCGTATTTCATGAATTGAAAACCAAATAACATTTTTCAAAAAAAAAGTGAAAGTAATGATGCAATTTGGCTGATATTTATTTTCGGAGGCATGCATGATAATATTATCATCAATTTTCTCATGAGTTCTTGTATTGAATAACACTCAATCATTTTTATTTAAAATCAAAAAAATGAAAAATTTTCTACTCCGAAGCACATCTAAATTTGTAGTAATTTTTGTCTTGTTATTTTTGCCCGAGACACAATTGATCAGCCAGGGATTTCAGCGTGCATACGGAAATGAATTCAATAATGTGGGCTGGCAAGTCGTGCCTCATGGAATGAATTACTACGTCTTACAAACTGATCAGCATAGTTTTGGTGCTTTAGTCAGAGGAGCAATCAGCTATATCGATCAGACAGGAAATTTGCTGTGGGTAAGGAGGCTTAACGTTGCCTCCAATTTAACGGATGCAGAGCTTACGCCAGGTGGAGATTTAATTTTTGTTGGAAATACCCTTCCTGATGGCGAATCAAGTGGCGGTATCATGGGATCAATTGATTCCGATGGAGACATTAACTGGTTAAATACATATGATCAGCCTGGTAGCGATCATTTTTGGGATATAGGAAGAAGTTCCAACCCGGATAATCCTGATTTCCCTTATGTGGTTGCAGGAACCCAGGCAGATGACCCTGGAAATGCGGTGGACGATAATGCGGTCTTGATGGCAGTAAATGAATCAGGTGCATTGGGATGGAAAAAGATTTCAATAATGCCGGGTGATAATGAGCTCACACACGATATGGAAATTTTACCTAATGGTGATATCATACTAGGTGGCTTTTGGGGATTTGGTGGCTCTATTGTATGGTTAAATAATGCTGGTGAACAAGTTACTGCGGCTTCTGCGGCTGTACCTTCTTTAGAATTCACAGATATAACACCCGCAAGTAGCGGAGGATTTTATGCAGTAGGAGGAACTGAATCCGAATTCTATTTGTCAAAACTGACTGAGGACTTTATTAATTATGACTTCCAAATAGAGGGACTCACGGCAATTACCCAGGTGTGGGAAGATGGAACAACAGGAGCGATTGATGTCGTAGGTAGAATAAACATTGGAGGAAGCGAACGTGCTGTAATTATAAATTTAACTGACGCAGGTACAGAATTTACGCAGAATTGGGTAAAGTATCTTGACAATGGTGAAACATCTTACATGGGTGGTTCAATTTGGTTTTTGCCTCCGGATCAGCTGGCATACACTGATGGTAGAATTAACCCTAATGGAGGTTTTGGTGGGTTTTGCACTTTTCTTTCAGTTAGCGATCTGGCATTGACCACTTGTATGACAGTAGAAATCGGGATGGAAATTACACCGGAATCTTGGTTATGGGAGGGCCCGGACATAGCATCATTTACATTTTGGGACGTACCGCAGCCAACACCCCTGTCAGGCACATTGGTGACGTGGCAAGAGCAGGAAGTGTGTGCGGAGGATTCGTGCTTTGCTGATTTTATTTTTGAGCATCAAAATGATTGTGGGCAAATAATTTTTACAAATCTTTCATCCGGCACACCCGGATTAAATTATTGCTGGGATTTTGATAACAATCCAGGCACTTGTGAAAGCACCCTGGCTAATCCTACATGGTTATTTCCTACACCTGCGTGTCAGGATTGGAATGTTTGTCTTACTATCACAGACGCAAATGATTGTTCTGCACAAATTTGTTACCAGGTTTCAATAAGTGATCTTGTTCTGCCTATAATGACCTGTCCTGCTGATATAGTAATCAATTGTTCTGATAGCGCTTTGCCTGCACATACAGGGTCAGCACAAGCGGCCGACAATTGTTCCATACCGGTTATTACATATACAGATATTGTAACGGGACTATATCCTTGCGATGCGACAATCTTAAGAACATGGATGGCTGAGGATGCTTGCAACAACTTCGTTACATGCGTTCAAACTATTACAGTCCTTGATCTAAATCCACCGCAAATTATTAATTGTCCTCCAAGTATAACGATTCAAGGAACTGTAGGGGGGAATGGCCAGTGTACTGCTGATGTTTCCATGGGTTCTCCTGTAGCCCAGGATAATTGCGACTTTTCAGTTTCACTGATTAATACATTCAATCTTTCAAATAACGCAAGTGGAGTTTATCCTGCAGGCTCAACTATCGTGACCTGGACAGCAACCGACGATTGTAACAACACTGCAACGTGTACAACTGAAGTTATCGTTACTTGTCCAATGGCCCAGGATAATTGTTGCCTGGAGTGGGCTTATAAGTTTGGCAATGATGGTGATGACAATGGTCTGGCTCTCGATATTGATGCATCTGGTAATACCATTCTTGGAGGTCGGTTTCAGGGAACAGTTGATTTTGACCCGGGGCCGGGCATTTACAATCTTACCGCAACAGGGTCAGATGCTTACGTGGTTAAATTAGATCCTAGTGGTAATTTTATATGGGCTATTAGTTTCGGCGGGAATGGCTATGATTTCGTAAATGATTTGAATATTGATCTATTCGGAAACATTATTTTATCTGGAGGCTTTGCAGGAATGGTGGATTTCGACCCGGGAGCTGGCATTCACATGGTCAATTCGATTGGATCAAGCTCTTTATTTCTTTCTAAATTAAATTCATCGGGTGTCTTTATGCTTGCATTTCCTGTAGGCGGAAATATTTTTTCATTTAGTACATTCTTATCTTCCGATGCGCTGGGGAACATTTATATAACTGGACCTTTTCATTCAACAGTAGATTTTGATCCGGGTTCTGGCACCTCCGCGTTGACATCCACTGGCATTCGAGACGTTTTCATTGCGAAATACACTTCGACGGGTTCATTACTTTGGGCAGGACAAATAGGGGGTCAACCTACTTCCATTATTGAAGTGGGGGGTATTGATGTTGATCTCGCAGGGAATGTGGGTATTGTTGGAAATTTCCGGGGGACAATTGATTTTGATCCAGGAAATGGCACATCGACCCTTACCTCGAATATTCTATTAGATATTTATTTGGTTAAATGGGATGTAAACGGAGGATTTATCTGGACTAAATCATTTACTAAAACAAGTGGCACTTATGATAATCATGCAGAAGCCATAATTTTTGATAATCAAGGGAATCTATATACTACTGGATCTTTTGCTGGCTCAGCGGATTTTGACCCCGGTCCTTCAGTTTTAACATTAACTTCAAGCGGAGTTATTCCAGGCGGTTCATATGACGCTTACATCGCAAAATTGGACCCCAATGGGCAACTTCTCTGGGTCAAAAAAACAGATGGTATATCCGGAGAAACGGGTTTAGCTCTACACCTTGATTCCCAAGGTAATGTATATACTATCGGTTTCTTTGGGGGAAATACAGTGGACTTTGACCCTGGAGCAGGAGTTCATTCGATAACGTCCACAGGTACTCCCACTTTCTTTTTGAAGCTAAAATCCACAGGTGATTTTATTTGGGCAAAAGTTGTTGACGGATTTATTTGTATAGGACAGGATATTAGAGTTGACCTGGTAGGTTCTATTTATTCAACAGGATATTTTCTAAAGACGGTTGATTTCGATCCAGGCGTAAATGTTCATCTGCTTAGTTCAACCGGAATCAACGGACATGATGCATTTGTATTGAAAATGGGTACTTGCCCACCGCCTGCTCCATGTGCTTGTCAGGGGTTTTCACAAATGTATTTTAATGGGCTCCCGGCAGGAAATATTCCAGTGCATTGTAATGGAAATATAGAGAATCTGGGATGTCCATTACCTGGAACGAGCTTGAGCCTTACAGGGAATTTTCAATGCAAGAATAATAATTGTCCTGCATCTCCAGAAATTGAATGGGAATTGGAAGGCCCGAATGGTGGCATAATATCAAATGGAACAATTACTTCTTCAATATCATTTGCACTTTCTATTGCCTCAAGCAATTTTATCCAGGGAGGTGTTTATACACTAAAACTTACAGGCCATTGTGGTTCCGAACTGTGTGATTGTTCTGTTAGCTTTTTTATAGAGGACGGTTGTCAACCAACTTGCCCTTGTGATCAAAATGAATTTTTAACTGCTATGAGGAGAGGGTTTGCTACCACATATTCTTTTAATGATTGTAATACGTGCTTTGTTCCTTTGGGATTGGGCGATTGCGATGAAGTCAATTGGTTTATTAACTCACCGAATGGAATACCAGTTGGATCCACCATAGGGCGTGAAAAATTTTGTATGACGTTGACCCAGGGATTTCACGACGTCTTTATGATAGTGTCACGACGTAATTCTGGGGGCATTATCTGCGCAACTGAGACTTTCAATCAAATGATCAATGTGACGTGTACAATTCGTCCGGATTGCAACTATTCTGTATTCGGAAATCCCGAATTTGATCAGGGTTCTGTTGAAGGAAGTCTACTTCCTGATTCCTCAGGAATGACAAGCGGTTGGATGGCCCATTGGGGCGATCCTCACGAAGTTACAGGTGATGGAGGAAGATGGGGAGTTGTGTTAAACGGAAACTCAGGCTATAATGATGTTTTAGGTACGATCGAACCCATTTGCCTGGAAAAAAATAAGGGAAGTATTACTATAAGATTTGGTATTAAAGAACAGGGAATTAAAAGCACCGTAACAATACAGTTCTTCACGGATGAAGTTTTTGCTTTTGGAGAATGCCTTACTAACCATTGTTATCAAATCGGACCTATTGAATTGCCTGCTGGAGAGCCCAATACTTTTTATGAAATTGAAATTCCTTATGATCTGAGTGAATGGTTTCCTGAAGATACATGCGAAAATTTGGGAGCTCCTATACGGGCTGCAGTGTATGTTTCAAATCTTCTCAATGATGTTCAAGGTATTTCTACACGAACTGAAGTCTTCTTAGATAATTTCTGTACGGATGGAACAATTGTCGCTACAGAGGATCCTCAGGTTAGTCCTGTTAATTTCTATCCCAATCCTGCGAAAGATATAGTTTATATTGAAACTGATCTAAAGATCGATGACATCAAAGTTTCAAATGTAAATGGGCAGGATGTCAGAATTAAAATTTCTGCAGATAGACCTTCGGAACTTGATATCAGCTCATTAAGTACTGGAATTTATTATGTGTTTATCCGGACAGGAGATCAAATTACTAGCTCAAAGTTTGTAAAGTTCTAATCACAGGGCAATAAATTATTATATAGGCACTGACAGTAACGACATTGTATTTATAGATGTTGGGATAATAGCACAATGCATACATCAAAGTACGGACCTTGACATTTATACGATTTATCACCATAGCTAATAATATCCTTCACATGAAATATTTTTGTTTATTTCTCTTAATATGTCTTACAAGTGATTTTCATGCCCAGGCAGCTCTATCCTTACGGATAAATAATCCTGTTGGCAACAACATGATGTTGGAATTAATTGATCCGACAGGCAACCGAAATATTTTTTTAGGTGAAGGAGCGGGCTTGAATAACACAACAGGAGAC
>JANPKZ010000320.1:0-3826 GCA_031426295.1 Saprospiraceae bacterium | reverse complement strand
TGACAATAATACACAGTGCCATCAGGCATTAAAATGCCAAGGTCAGTGCCACCCAGTGGTTCAGGTGAATTCATAATATTTGTCCAGACACCCAACTCAGTTTCAGGGGCAAGTTGAGCATTATGGATTAAGGTGTCAAAGATACCCGTAGTTGCATTTTGAAAATACGCGTATCCGGGTTTGGCAACTCCAAAAAACAGGTATGGGCCTTGGTCAGGCAGATTTTCAATAAAGTATTTTCCCGTAATATCAGTTCGCGTCTCCCAAAACTGGCTAATGGAGTTATTGAACAATGTAATCCGTGCATTAGCGACGGGATAGCCATCCATGTCAGTGACATGGCCGGTAAGTGCCTGTGCATGGATGAGATGCGGAGCAAAGAGGATAAGTATCGTAACTAGCGGTAGAGTAAAATGCATAATTTAAAATTTTAAGAACATGTATTTTTTTTTAATGAATAAAGCTAGTTGATGAAAGGAGCAATCTTAAAACGTCACCACGTGTAAAAGACGATTTATAAGTCAAATGGTTGGGTGTATTTCGAATATAAATTAAATTTGTTCTAAACTCATCATTTCCAACTGAGATTAAAGTATTGCTATGGGTCCAAAGAAGAATTTTTTCTATTGAAATGGAAGATTACCCTGCATATCCATAATGCCCCATCGAATCATTTATTATTTGAAGAATAAGAGGCGCGGGATTTTATAAAGATCAATGAAGTACAACATAACACTTCCGGAACTGTTTGGTGCGGGCACGACAAGAAGCCACATAGCTTGAGTTTCTGTTTATTATCATATTTTGTTAGGAATAGTCCGATAGTTAAATTGATCCAAAGAAATCATTAGATGGAATCTGCCTACACCTGTCCTATGCATCCTGAAATCGTTCAGGACCAGCCGGGAAATTGTCCCAAATGCGGGATGACTTTGGTCAAAATTGAAAATGTGGAATCGACTTCTGTTCCTATCGTTAAAAGCATAGCAGTAACTCCGGAAGTCACGTCACTGCAACATCAGATGCAAAAATATACCTGCCCTATGCATCCTCACATTTTGCGGGATGGTCCAGGTAAATGTCCGATATGTGGTATGAACCTGGAGCCCGTTGCAGGTGGTGCTCACGGAGCAGTGAATCATTCCGGTATGATTGCTGATTTCCGCCGAAGATTTATTGTGGTCCTGATCTTAACGATACCGATCATGTTATTGTCGGAAATGATCCAGCAGTGGCTCAACTTCAATATTACTTTTCCAGGTTCTAAATATGTATTGCTCGCCTTGTCATCAGTTGTTTATTTCTATGGAGGCTGGCCATTCGTCAAAGGGCTGGTAGGTGAGCTTAGGGTGAAGAATCCGGGCATGATGACACTCATCGGATTTGCGATTACGGTTGCGTACGTCTATAGTGTGGCTACAGTATTTGGTCTCATGGGGATGGATTTTTTTTGGGAATTAGCTACACTGATCCTCATCATGTTAATCGGACATTATATAGAAATGAAATCGGTGTCCGGAGCCTCAAGAGAACTGGAACTGTTGGTACAGTTAATGCCTGACGACGCACATTTGGTGGAGGGTGATAAAATAACGGAGGTGAAAACAGCCACCCTCAAAGAGAAAGATATTGTACTCATCAAGCCAGGCGAAAAAGTGGCTGCGGATGGAATCATTACCGAAGGTGAAAGTTATCTGAATGAAAGTATGCTTACCGGTGAATCAAAACCTGTTGAGAAAAAAACAGGAGATAAAGTAATTGCAGGTGCAATTAATGGTAACGGAGCAATAAAAATTTCAGTTTTACACGGCGCACAAGATTCATATTTGTCGCAGGTCATCAAACTGGTCCAGGATGCTCAAAAATCAAAATCAAAAACTCAATTATTAGCAGATAAAGCTGCCAAATGGTTGACGATCATTGCTATCGTAGCAGGCATTGTCACGTTTTTATATTGGTATCTAACAGGACAATCACTTTCCTTCGCGATGGAAAGAATGGTTACCGTAATTGTTATTTCATGTCCTCATGCACTTGGTTTGGCTGTTCCCCTCGTAGTAGCGAAATCAACCGCGTTATCTGCAAAACATGGACTGCTAATTAAAAACCGGACAGCATTTGAAAATTCGCGTAAAATAACCACCATCGTGTTTGATAAAACGGGTACCCTGACTGTTGGGAAATTTGAAATATCCAAAATGGTATCTCTGAAAAAGGACATCAATGAAAATGAAATCCTGCGTCTGGCATCAGCGTTAGAACAAAAATCAGAACATCCGATTGCAACTGGTATTCTTCAAAAAGTAAAAGAATTATCGATCCAGATTCCCGTGGCTGAAAATTTTAATGCCATTACCGGTAAAGGGGTCGAAGCTACAGTAGAAGGTAAAAAGATCATGGTGGTAAGCCCGGGTTATTTAAAAGAGAATAGCATTTCCATTCCGGATGGCTTCACCGCCAATGATATGGAAACTATAGTATTTGTGATCATCAATGGAGAGTTATCAGGATACATCGCATTGTCTGATAAGATTCGACCTGAATCTGCAGAAGCCATTAAGATCTTAAAAGAAAATAAGATCAAATCTATTTTGCTAACTGGTGATAATAACAAAGTCGCAAAAACGGTAAGTGACATGCTGGGCATGGATAGTTACATCGGTGAAGTATTGCCTCATCAGAAACTGGAAAAAATTAAAGAGCTGCAATCAAAAGGCGAATATGTAGCGATGACCGGAGATGGTGTGAATGATGCACCCGCGCTGGCACAGGCAGATGTGGGTATAGCGATTGGAAGTGGTAGTGATATCGCTGCTGAGACATCCGGAATTGTATTAGTCAACAGCAATCCGAAAGATGTCGTCAGCCTGATCCTTTTTGGAAAAGCGACGTACCGGAAGATGATCCAGAATTTGATCTGGGCGACAGGCTATAACGTGGTTGCCCTTCCCCTGGCGGCCGGAGTTTTATACAAGAGCGGGATATTGCTCAGCCCTGCCATGGGTGCTGTACTAATGAGTGTCAGCACGGTCATAGTTGCGATTAATGCAAGTATGCTGAAAGTAAAAAGTTAATAAGCTACATCCTCTTATGAAAGCTATAAATGATGCTTCCAGGTTAGCCCAATCTGCTTCTGCATTAGGAGCCGGCATTCTGGGCTTTGGGATTGGAGCTAAATGGGGCATGTCTATCGGCAACTACGCCTTCCTGATCATGCTTGTTGGCGCCATATTTCATGTGTATGGTATGTATATCGTACAAATGAAAAATCATACTGCCCAAACGGCAGGTATTGCGAAAGCGTTGTGGATTTCTGCCTGGATTTGTCTTTTATTGTTGATGGGTCTTATCGTGTATCTTTTAATACGATGAGAATGAGAAGTCATGAATGGACTAAATGGATTCAAAATTTAGTCTAAATACTTGATATAAAACGTATAAAATAGTTTCAAATATATTAATATGTTTTTTAACAGGTTTGCCCAAACCTTCCACAAATATTCTTGTTTCGCAAATAACCCCTTGTGTTCTTACTTCACTATTTGACCCAAAGACCATGAAGAAGTTTACACTCAGTGCAGATTTTATCAAATGGAATAATACAGATGAAAATTCATCGGAGCCAGATTCATTTGGCTATGTCATTGATCTCGAATCGGAAGATGAAGCACGGACCCGGCTGGATTCTTTGATCATTGAGCGGATGAGTTCTAAACCGGGATGGAGTTATAAATTGATAAACTCAGGTTTGGCAGAGTTTCCCATCTCAGATGAAGAGGATTCCGTAAAAATCATTTATGACATTCCTGTTCTGTCCTCTCAGACG
>JANPKZ010000319.1:0-6951 GCA_031426295.1 Saprospiraceae bacterium | reverse complement strand
AATTACTGAAGTTCTTTCTAAAAGAGGCCTTGCGACAGCCAAAAAATATGATGATATTGATGGTGCTCCTGAAGAAAAAGAAAGGGGTATCACGATCAATACTGCCCACGTTGAATATGAGACAGATACCCGTCACTATGCACACGTTGACTGTCCAGGTCATGCTGACTATGTGAAGAACATGATCACCGGTGCTGCCCAGATGGATGGTGCAATCTTAGTAGTGGCTGCAACTGATGGTCCTATGCCACAAACAAAAGAGCATATCCTGTTGGCCCGCCAGGTTGGTGTACCAACAATGGTTGTGTTTATGAATAAGGTTGATTTGGTTGACGATCCTGAATTGCTTGAACTGGTTGAAATGGAGATCCGTGAAGAGCTTACAAAGCGTGGCTTTGACGGAGATAACACCCCGATCATTAAAGGTTCTGCAACAGGTGCTTTGGCCGGTGAAGAAAAATGGGTAGGTGCAATCGCTGAATTAATGGACGCTGTTGATAGCTATATTCCTTTACCTCCCCGCCCGGTTGATCTTCCGTTCCTTATGTCAGTGGAAGATGTATTCTCAATCACAGGTCGTGGTACAGTTGCTACAGGTCGTATCGAAAGAGGCCGTATCAAAGTGGGTGAAGGTGTTGAGATCGTAGGTCTGACTGACGCTCCACTTACTTCTGTTTGTACAGGTGTGGAGATGTTCCGCAAATTGCTTGATGAAGGTGAAGCTGGAGACAACGCAGGCCTGCTGCTCCGCGGTATTGAGAAAACCCAGATCCGTCGTGGTATGGTAATCTGTAAGCCAGGTTCCATCACTCCGCATACTGAATTCAAATGTGAAGTTTACGTACTGAGCAAAGACGAAGGTGGACGTCATACTCCATTCTTCCAGAAATATCGTCCTCAGTTCTATTTCCGTACAACAGACGTTACTGGAGAAGTTGAACTGAATGCCGGAACTGAAATGGTTATGCCTGGTGATAACACTTCCCTGACTGTGAAGCTGATTCAGCCGATCGCGATGGAGAAAGGTTTGAAGTTTGCGATCCGTGAAGGGGGCCGTACAGTAGGTGCCGGACAGGTTACTGAGATTTTGAAGTAATCAGAGAGCATCTGGCTATGAGCTTTTAGCTTTTGGCCAGTGAGCTTAAAAAGCAAAAGATTTTTATCTTTGCAACATATGCTAAAAGCTGTTTCGGTAACACGGAATAGCTTTTAGCTTTCTAAGAAGATAGTTCTTTTAAGCATTGCTAAGGGCTAACAGCTAATAGCTAACAGCTTGTAAAAGGGTATGGTCCCGCCGATGGCGGGATACGGATCTAAGAATAAACGGGCAAGGTCCCGCCGTTGGCGGGATACGGGTCCAAAATTATACGGGCATGGTGCAACGGTAGCATACGGGTCTCCAAAACCTTTGATCTAGGTTCGAATCCTAGTGCCCGTGCAAAGATTTTTGAAAGCACGAGAATTAGTATTAAACAGGGAAACCTTTGATCAGGTTCCCTGCCTGCCGGCAGGCAGGGAATCCTAGTGCCCGTGCAAATTAATTGCACAACTTGAAAAAATTGAACCAATGAATAAGATAGGAACGTATTTCAGGGACAGTTATAAAGAACTTACAGAGAAAGTGAGCTGGCCCACCTGGCCACAGTTACAACAATCAACGATGATTGTGCTGGCGGCAACACTCGTGATTACGTTTATCGTACTGGGTATGGACTTTGTGTTCGGTAATGGTCTAAAAGCTATTTATCAGGCGCTGAAATAATTATTATGGAAGAAACAACGACAAATACAGAGAGCATACAACAGGAAACAACCAAGTGGTTTGTATTGCGGGTAGTGAGCGGGAAAGAAAAAAAGGTAAAAGAATACCTAGATAAAGAAATATCACGCGGTGGCTGGGAACAGGTAAAGCAGGTCTTTCTTCCTGTTGAGAAAGTGTACAAAGTAGCCAACGGTAAAAAAGTAATGCGGGAGCGTAACTATTATCCCGGGTATGTGATGGTAGAGATTGCGAACAATAAGCTAACGGATGATCTCCGCGATATTATCAAGAATACACCCAGTGTGATCCATTTCCTTGGAAAGGAAAACCCCATCGCATTGCGTAAAGCGGAAGTGAACAAGATGCTGGGTAAAATGGATGAGATGGCGGAAGCTGGAGGAGTAAGCATGAGTGAGCCATTCATCGTGGGAGAAACTATCAAGATCATTGAGGGGCCGTTTAACGATTTTAATGGCGTGATTGAAGATGTAAATGATGAGAAGAAGAAACTGAAAGTCACCGTGAAGATCTTCGGACGTTCAACCCCGGTCGAGTTAAACTACATGCAAGTAGAGAAGATCAGCTAAACAATTGATAAATTTTTCAGAGCCATCCACAAAACGGGTGGCTTTTGTTTTTGTAAGCTGGCTGACAAATTCAACGCTGCAAAAAAACTAGCTTTGATGTGTCATTTATTATAATCCCGTAAACCGCTTTGATGAAAACTATCCCCCTCTTAGCCCTGACCTTGACAGTATTCCTCATTTCTTGTAAAAAGGAGGAGGTGGTTGATCCCGTTTTATCAGAGGCAAGGTATACCCTGGAAGTCACCGGCAAATGGAAACAACCAGAATTCGCGATACCTGCAAGCGTACACTTTACCGCCGTAATAGGAATGGTTCATAATGATAAAATCGAAATGTGGAAGGAGAACGAACTGGCCAGCAAGGGGGTTGAGAATATTGCCGAATCGGGAAATCCCTTTCCGATACTGACAGATATTGACATGGCAATTGCTGCTGGTAAGGCGATCTCCGTACTTGTAATCACTGCTCCTGCCCCTACCGGAACCAGTAGCCTTAATATTTACTGTAACAGTAATTATTCCTATCTAAGTCTTGAAACAATGCTGGCACCCACCCCGGATTGGTTTACCGGGATAAGTGGATTGAATCTTTATAATGGCAACAAATGGATCAAGGATACCACGATAAATCTTTATCCCTGGGATGCAGGAACCGAAGATGGCGATGTTTTTGGATACAATAACCCGGCATCCATACCTCAGCAAACCATTCATTTATTACAGCCTTCACAGGCGACGGTACTGGCAAACGGGAATCCAGTCATGGCACCCATTGCCACCCTCCGAATCGTTAAGCAATGAAGGTTATGCGTAAAAAATATCCTTGAAACCTTTGCCCAACCGTAATTTGCCCTTATCTTCGCCGCCCCAATTAGTTCTTTGTAGTCCGCCAACGGTCAAGCCAAGGCGGATCACGGTAGGTTATTAAGGCGTAAGGCTTTGATGATCAAAGAGTCCCGGTAGATACCGGGATTGGGAGACTAAGTAGACAAATCGAAAAGTCGTTAACACCAAAAAAGAAAAAAATGGCAAAAGAAATCAGCGGCTATGTAAAGCTGCAGTGTAAAGGTGGCCAGGCTAACCCTGCACCTCCGATCGGTCCGGCATTGGGTTCCAAGGGTATCAATATCATGGAATTCTGCAAACAGTTCAATGCAAGAACTCAGGACAAACAGGGAAAAGTAATTCCTGTATTAATCACCGTCTATACTGACAAGAGTTTTGATTTTGTATTAAAAACTCCACCCGCAGCTATCCAGCTGATGGAAGCCGCTAAGATTCAAAAGGGTTCCAAAGAAAGTAATCGTGCAAAAGTGGGTAAAGTAAACTGGGAACAGGTAAAAGCTATTGCTGAAGACAAGATGCCCGACCTGAACTGCTTTACCGTAGAAAGCGCCATGAAAATGGTGGCCGGTACTGCCCGTAGCATGGGTCTGAATGTAGAAGGAACAGCTCCATGGGAAAACTAATCTGCCAGCAGGCAGGGACTTTGTGAACCTCAAAAAAAATTGAAAAAATGGCATTCATTAGTAAAAAAAGAAAAGTGGTCGATACAAAAGTTGACGCCAACAAATTATATACATTAAAAGAGGCATCTGCATTGGTGAAAAGTATCACTACCTGCAAATTTGATGCATCTGTAGATCTTCATATCCGTTTGGGTGTGGATCCAAAAAAAGCTGACCAGGCTATACGGGGTACAGTATCACTTCCTCACGGAACTGGTAAAACTAAAAAAGTATTGGTTCTTTGCCCACCCGATAAAGAAGCAGAAGCAAAAGCTGCAGGTGCTGATTTTGTTGGACTGGATGAATTTGTGACCAAGATCGAAGGCGGATGGGTAGATGTGGATGTAATCATCGCTACACCATCTGTGATGCCGAAGATCGGTAAACTGGGTAAAGTGTTAGGCCCACGTAACCTGATGCCAAATCCTAAAACAGGAACGGTAACCAACGATGTGGCCAATGCGATCAATGAGGTTAAAGGTGGTAAAATTGCGTTTAAAGTGGATAAAGTAGGTATCATTCATGCCTCAATCGGGCGTGTGAGTTTTGCACCGGAGAAGATCGCGGAGAACAGCCTTGAGCTGATCAATGCTATACTGAAAGCAAAGCCTTCCTCTTCTAAAGGTACATATGTGAGAGGTGTTAGTATGGCAAGCTCGATGAGCCCCGGAATCACGATCGATGCTAAAACCTTTGTTCACTAATAATTAACCGATCCCTCACCGCCTTTCGGTTGTTCGGGATGACAAATAAAAAGTCATGACAAAAGATCAAAAAAACGAAGTGATAGAATTGTTGAAAGGTAAATTTTCACAGTACAACAACTTCTATATCACCGATACAGAATCATTAAGTGTTGCCCAGGTTGGTAAACTGCGCCGCGCTTGTTTCAGCAAAGATGTTGAAATGAAAGTGGCCAAGAATACTTTGATCCGTAAAGCCCTCGAATCGATGGACAGCGAGAAATATGCAGGTATGTATGATTCGCTGCATAAAGTAACCGCACTGATGTTCTCCGAGAATCCAAAGGATCCTGCGCTGATCATCAGTTCTTTCAGAAAAGAAAGCAATGGCGATAAGCCTTTACTGAAAGCGGCGTTCATCAACGGGGAGGTTTACATGGGTAACGACCAGCTGAAAGCGCTGACACAGATCAAAACAAAGAATGAATTGATCGGTGAAGTTATCGGATTGTTGCAATCTCCAGCGAAGAGAGTACTGGCAGCTTTATTGCATCATCATGAGCAGAAAGCGGCAGGTGTAGAGACACCAGTAGCAGAAGCACCAGTTGCAGAAGCGCCAGTAGCAGAGGCACCAGCAACAGAAACACCAGTAGCAGAAACACCAGCAGCTGATACTGCAGAAGGTAAGACAGCAACTGAATAATCGAGTGAACAGCTAAAAGCTAATAGCTAACAGCTAAAAGCTCGCAGCATCAACTATAAAAACAATTTTTATAACTCCGCCGGAGTCAAAAACAATGAAGGCGGGAAAAATTTAAATCAAATGGCAGACGTAAAAGCATTAGCAGAAAACCTGGTAGCGTTAACGGTAAAAGAAGTTCAGGAATTAGCTGACTTCTTAAAATCAGAATATGGCATCGAGCCGGCAGCAGCAGCAGTTGTGATGTCGGGCGGTGGTGACGGACCTGCAGCCGCAGCAGAAGAAAAAACATCGTTCAATGTTGTATTGAAGAGCGGTGGAGCTTCCAAGCTGGGTGTTGTTAAGATCGTTAAAGATCTGACCGGTTTAGGATTGAAAGAAGCCAAAGACCTGGTTGATGGTGCACCAAAGAATATCAAAGAAGGTGTTTCTAAAGCGGAAGCTGAAGAAATCATGGCTAAGTTGAAAGAAGCTGGTGCTGATGTAGAGATCGCTTAATTCCAAACGCTGATAAATTTTGTTAACCCTCCGCTTGCGGAGGGTTTTTTTTGACGCTGTGGCTGTCAATTTCTTATTTAATCGACTGACAAATACACATGGATTTTCCGGTAAATCTCATCAGTAATGACCATTATATTTTTTAGTTCTTCCAATTTTGCGAAAGACCCGTGCAACTCCCGGTAAGCTATAATCGGTTTTGCTAATCCATACCTGATATAAGGGTGCAATTTCAATTCATCCAGCGTAGCAGTATTGATATTGATTTTCCGGATCTGTATATTTTCCAGTTTCAGGTATTGCTTTATTTTTTGAAATGTAGAATCAGGTAAACCAAAAGTTTCTGCCACCTGGTTGATGGAAAGAAATCCGCCGAGTTTATCACGGAAATTCACAATCCTTGAAGCAAGTTTGCTCCCAATCCCCGGTAGCATAATAAACGCGGAGGTATCGGCCGAGTTGATATCGATAATTGCATATCGACCCGTAAAAGTTTTCGCAGGTTGAAAAGAAGCAGGATCTTTAGCAGTGAACTGTTTATACTCGTTTTTTTCCTGCGCCTCAATATTGATAAAGGGGGCGATACGTTCATACTCATCGGGGAATAACCCATAAATACGCTGCAAATCCTCCGGTTTCCTGAATTTGCCACCTTTTGCCGTAAAATTCTGGATGGTGGCAATCGTTTTATCACGAAGTCCGAGCTTCTTCCAACCTGAAGCAGGTAAAACGTTGGGATCAAAATAAAACAACTCTCCTTTGGGGCGGGCGTATTCATTATTTCGGGGTTTATCGTATTGGTAGGCCTGTGGACTGTTTTCTTCGCCCTCCCGAAATCGACTACTATCATTGTGTTCCATCAAGCGATTCATAGAGGAAATCCACGCAGAGTCAGCCGGAACGGGCTCTTTATCTACTCTGCTCGAAATAGCTACAGGTAGAAAAAAGACTACAAGGATCAGCAACAGTAACGTAATAACAGCGATCCGATCCCTTCTTGTAAAGCTTAGGTAGTCGGTTGCAAATTGCCTCCATCCCATAACTAAAAATTTGGTCTAAGCTAGCCCCGGCTCGGATACCAGAAAACGCTTTTTCACCGCTATTTGGCGGGATTTTTGTCGGCAACTTTTTCTTGTTCTCAAAGAGGAAATCCCTACCTTTGCAATCCTTTATTTTGGCCAAATATATTTTGACATCCCAAATCATGCGTAAGT
>JANPKZ010000318.1:0-8709 GCA_031426295.1 Saprospiraceae bacterium | reverse complement strand
CATTCTCTTCGAGCCACCGGATGACAGCAGTCTTATATTGATAACCTGCATGATCAGCGCCGATGGCGATAAGTTGTCTTGTAGTTGCCATGATTATTCGACTCCCGGAGTTTTATTATATGGACCTACCAAAGCTTCCATCTCCTGCGCGAACGCATCGTCTTTCATTGTCTTCGACAGGTTAATGATCTCTGATACCACATTCGAAGAAAGCATGTAATCCAGGTTGAATCCTGACTTCAGATCATCTTCATCCAGCGACTCATAAAACGCCATGTACTCTGCCATTTCTTTCGCAAGGATACGCTTGTGTGATTTTGCTTTATCCATAGCACCTGCGCGAACGTAGATATTAATGTGTGGAAGATTACGTGCGTCATATGGAAAATTCATATGCGGGAACCCAGTGAAATACGCATCAGTAACCTCGATAGCTTCCTGGTTTTTACCTTCTGCTACCATCCGTTCTGCTGAGCGCCACATGATCATCTTTTGTGCCTGCACACTGGCACCATAACTGTTATCCACGTAAAGACGTTTTTTATCAAAATTGCCCCAGCGCCATTTTTTAGTTACACGCTCATGTACTTTATCAACATCCACACCACCGCTTCCATAGATGTAAAACTCCTGCTGGCTTGGTGTCATGACCGGCACGACACGTAATCCCAAACCTTCCATGCGTGTGTAATCCTGCAGATTCATCAGTTTGGATTCCTGGCATGTAACAGAGAAGTATACAGGACGGTCGTTGATATTGCTCATGATCACATCCAAAACTGCAAGCTGATCTTTGGTGATGTATTGCTTGTCAAGACCTATTGGAATTTTTGTGACCACATTACCTGTATCCGCTGATGTCAACAGACCGGAGCTCATGGCTCTGGCAGGATCAATCGGTATATAAAGGTTGTTGGAAGGAAGGTATGTTTCCAGCTTAGTACCCTGTATCGTTTGCGGATTATCTTTTGCCATAAATGCCAATGCCTGATCTAACGGCATTTCAGCATTAGAACTCTTGCCGGGCAGGAAGAAGATCTGATTGCGTTTATTACCTCTGTATGATTCTGTGGGTATCGTCAGCTTGATCGGATCAGAGTCATTTACTTTTCTTCTCAACCCTTCGATATACCAGTCAACGGCAATCAAACTTAAGTTGACGATGCGTACATCTCTTCGTATACCTTCGACTTCCTGTGCATACCATAATGGGTACGTATCATTATCACCATAGGTGAACATGATCGAATTGGGATCAAGTGATTCAAGGAAATTAGATGCATAATCACGAGATGCATAATGGAATCTCCTGCTGTGATCATCAAAATTCTGGAACGCCATGATCAGTGGCGCCGTAAGTACTAATGCAGTTGCTAGCACTGGTACTGCTAACCCACCCCCGGACATTCGCTTCTTAATAGCCGCATATATTGATGGTACGGCAAGACCAATCCAGATACAGAATGTAAAGAAGGATCCTACGAGTACGTAGTCACGTTCACGTGGTTCATTCGGAGGTTGATTTGAATACAGGATAATACCCAAACCTGTAAACAGGAAAAGGAAGAGCAATGCAGTAAAGTCCCGTTTTTGTCTTCCAAACTGGTAGATCAATCCTACAATACCAAAGATGAGTGGCAGGAAATAATATTTATTCCGCGCCTGGTTATCACGCATCGATTCAGGCATCTTATCCATGTTGAACAATCGGGCACTGTCTAAGAAATCAAAACCGGAGATCCAGTGACCACTTTTCGGATTCCATGGCTCGTTACCCTGTTCTCCATTTTCGCGGCCTGCAAAATTCCACATGAAATATCGCCAATACATCCAGCTGACCTGGTATCGAAAGAAAAACTCGAGGTTAAACGCCATCGTGGGTTTTCCATTTTCTTCTCCCATCCACCGCTGATATAATGCGGGTCTGTTACCATCACTATGGCTGATACGTGGAAATAATATTTTATCCTCGTCGCGATAGATGTATGAAAGTTTTTGATCGACCACTTCATAACGATCACCAACGATTCCATAACGATCATCTTTTTCGGTGTCGACAGGTTCTGCCTGGTAATGAGGGCCACGTAGTAGAGGACGCTCACCATATTGTTCACGATTGAGGTATGGGATCAACCGCATCGCATCAGACGGTGCGTTCATATTGATCGGAGTATTAGCATTTGCACGAATGACAACAACACCGATTGTGGAAAAACTTATGACAAGCAGGATGAGAGAAACGAAGATCCGTTCTGCAAGACCGTTATTATTTTTCCGTGCCCAACGTATTGCAAAAAACGAAGCTGCACCTAAGATTAAAATAGTAGGAATGACGCCGCTGTGAATTGGCAGACCAAATGTATTTACCATCAGGAGTTCCATGCTGGCCCAGAGTGATGGCACACCCACGATGATCAGCTTTTGTACAATCGGGATCATCAGGGCACCGCCGATCATGGCCAATACGAGACCACCGAAGCTGAAAGATTTATATTTTTTGAAATAATACAACAACCCTAAAGCAGGGAATGTAAGTAAGCTAAGAAGGTGTACTCCGATCGAAAGACCTGCTACATAAATAGCCAGGATGAGCCATTTGTCAGCATCCGAGCTGTCTTCCATACCGTACCATTTCACGGCAGCCCATACAGTCATGGTGGTAAACATGGTGGACATAGCGTAGACCTCACCTTCTACCGCGCTAAACCAGATGGAGGTGCAGAACGCTGTGGCAAGACCTGCTACAAGACCAGCACCGGAGGTAACCCATCTTTGTTCGGTAGTCAATGCAACGTCTCTTCCTACCATTGACAGGCGAGCGAATACGATCGTGATCCATGCTACGAAGGCTGAGGCCAGGGCGGTGCATGTGGCTGACATAAGGTTAACTGAAAATGCGATGTCTTCAGGATTGCTGCTGAAAATGTCAGCTACCCAGGTGAATAACCGGCCTACCAAAAGAAATAGTGGGGCTCCGGGTGGGTGGACGACCTGGAGTTTGTAGGCTCCAAGGACGAACTCGCCGCAATCCCATAAGCTTCCGGTGGGTTCGACGCTAAAACAATACACCACGAAGGCGATCGCAAAGACGATCCAACCTGTGATGACAGCAAATCTTTTATCGTTATTCATAGATCCGGTATATCATCCTGGAATCAGGATGTCATGAAGTGATTTTGTTGGGTAGAAAATGTAACGTGCATTGGTGTATGGACAGGGGTGATGAGTTGATCTTCACTGCACATGGGGGCAAAAGTAAGAAAATAGAATCCAGCAGCGGGGCGGGTTTAGGGAGATTAGGGATTTTTAACTGTGGAGTTATTTGTGGGTGGTTCCGGGGGGAAGATCAGGTCGTAATGCCTGAGTTTATTGGCGACGATTTTCCGGCAGCGTTTGCGGATGGTGTAATAGGTGGTTGGGAATTCATCCTCTGAGCTGATGACTTTATCCCTTTTGAGAAAATGGAAGTGTTGAGATACTGTGGGGGTAGCAAGGGGGATTAGTTTTCGGATGGATCTGAACGAGGATCTGCCGTTGTCATTGAGATACCTGAGAATGATGCGTCGTGCCGGGTGGCTGAATTGTTTGTCCCAGAAAGCTTGTTCGTAAAGGTCTTTAGGGAACAGGTGGGCTTTGGAGGAGGCCATGAGAATAGGATTTAACTGGTGAGAAAATCCGTGTCAAATGAGGAAATGCGATTGTGGAACTTGTGCGTGGGTAATTGTGGAAATTACCGGCTTATGGATAGAAATTTAGGGAGAAAAATGATACGCAACTTGGTAAATTGTGAATATACTACAGTATTAAATATTTTTATAATTTGTAATTTTGTGATGTTCATCTGATTATCTAAATTTTAGCGTCGCTTTTTCAGGTCCGTTTTTACCCCAAAAACACCCTGTTTTTTAAAAATATATTCACCCTAAACACCCCTGTTTTTAAAAATATAATTACATCATAATGCCCATCCACACCACCTAACGCTACTAAGTTCTCACTATCAATTCCGAATGATCCGCCCCCTTTCAATATCCCTCATTCCACTCCTCCTCACCCTCTCCACCACTATCTCATTTTCCCAAAAACCCCAAACCAACCTCGTACCCAACCCAAGCTTCGAAGAATTCTCTGACACCCCCTCCGGCTGGTACTACTCCGGAAAAGACTTTTCCCGCGTATCCCTCTACTGGACCTCCCCAACCGCATCCTCCCCCGACCTTTACACTCCTAAAGTCTCCATTCCTCCCACCTGGAAAGACGTCGGCTTCGGTTCTATCAAAGCTGCTGAAGGCACTTCCTATGCAGGCCTCACCGTCTACGGTTGCGATCAGGGCAAACCCCACTGCAGAGAATACGTCCAGGTCCAGCTAACAGAACCGCTCGTCCCCAGTCAACGATATGGTTTTTCCTGCCAGCTCGCCCACCTCCAGCGCTCCGTTTTCGTCCGCAATATCGAATTGCTTTTTTCTGAAAATGAAATAGAAGAGGCCACCACCGAACCCATTCTCCTCCAGCCTACCATCGTCCTCAACAGATGGATCCCATCCGATGGCAAATGGTACAGATGGACCGGCCAGTTCGTCGCTAATAAATCAGCATCATTCCTTGTGATCGGCAACTTCAATACAGATGAAAACAGCCAGTTCAAAATGCCGTGGAGAAGCGACATCCGTTTCGGTTACTATTACGTGGATGACGTGAGACTTTTTAAAATACCTCCGATTATTATTCCACCACCCAATGATTCTCCATTAGCAGGGTATATCCCGAAGGAAGGAAGTATCGTCAATTTGAGCCGGATTTACTTCGAACATGACCGGACTGATTTTATGCCTCAGGCATTAATTCAGTTGAAGCAATTGCTGGAGTTTCTCAGCCGGTATCCTGAGATGAAAGTCGAGATACGGGGACACACAGACAATGTGGGCACTGCCGATTACAACCAAAACCTTTCGGAACGCAGGTCAGCAGCCGTTGTAAAATGGCTCATCACCAAAGGAATTGATAAGCAACGTCTTGTGTCATCCGGTTACGGCAGCAAGGAACCCCTCAGCTCGAATGATACTTCGATCGGCAGAGGAAAAAACCGCCGGGTGGAAGTTAAAGTAGTCAGCTTGTAGAGCCTGAGCGGAGCAAAAATCTTAATCTTGCAACGGTGGGAAAATTAAAACCATATCTGGAAAAAGGACGTCTGGAAGCCGGCTGCGATGAAGCTGGCCGGGGTTGTTTTGCAGGTCCTGTTTTTGCTGCAGCTGTGATTCTCCCGCTGGGTTTCCGATGCCCGGGTCTGAATGATTCCAAACAACTTAACCACGAGGAGCGCGAGGAGTACCGCGTCATCATTGAAAAAAATGCAATTGCCTGGTCAGTGGCACGAATTGAAGCACCGGTAATTGATCGCATCAATATTCTGCGCGCTTCCATCCAGGCGATGCACAATGCATTGCGAACTCTTTCGATCCGCCCACATTTTATTTTAGTGGACGGCAACCGCTTCTATCCGTATGAGGATATATGCCATGAATGCGTGATCCAGGGAGATGGCCGATACAGGTCTATTGCTGCCGCATCCGTTCTTGCAAAAACGCATCGTGATGAGTACATGCGCTCACTGCATGAGACGTATCCCGAGTATGGCTGGCATCAGAATAAAGGATATGGTACGGAATACCATCGGAACATAATCAATGAAAGAGGATTAACTCCGGAGCATCGAAGAAGTTTCCGCTTCGCAAAAATCGAACAACTCGAATTATTTGAAGAAGAAAATACGATAAGTCAGGAAGTTTTAGAAACTGTCGAGGCTCAGTGAAACTGAAAATCGAAATTGGAAAGTATAGAAATTGGAAACTGAGGAAATTGGAATAGGCACTTGAAAACAGTTTTGATAATCCTACACTAATTTCAGATTGCTTATTTAATTCAATAATGATTATCCGGAAAGCAGACGCATCTCATATCCCGTTACTCATACCAGCATTGCTGGAGCTACGTCCACATCGATCTCCTGAAGAATTGGAACGAATGTTATTACAACAGTTCAAAGAAGGCTTTGAAATTATTTTTATTGGAGATGAAAAACTTGCTTTCGCTATTGCTGGTTACCGCACAATTAATTTTCTCTATAGCGGAAAGACACTTTACATTGATGATCTCGTGACCCATTCAGAGTATCACCGGAAAGGATATGCCGGAGCTTTACTGGATTGGCTCAAAAATTATACGAAAGAAAATGGATATGATCATCTTTCTCTCGATTCAGGTTTTCACCGGAAAGACGCCTACAGGTTATATTTAAATAAAGGTCTGGAAGTTTCGTCGTTACACTTTTCCAGAAACGTAAACGAATTTTAAGTTATCGAAATTTAAAATTTGCCGTTAAGCGTAGGCTGTGCCTACGTTTGTGTGTCATCAAATTTCCGATTTGACCAAAGGTATTCGTGGCTGTTCGATAAGAATAGCAAAACAGATTTTGCCAACACACAAACGTAGGTACAGGTCTCCCGCAGATTTGCGCAGAAATTGAAACGCAGAAAATGCAGAGAGATATACAATGCTGCGATTTCAGCGCTTAGAGAAAAAAGTGGTGTTTCTGTGCTTTCAGCGGGAGATCAATGTTTGGTTTCCCGCAGATTGCGCAGAAATTGAAACGCAGAAAAGCTGAGTAATTTAATTAATTCAGGCCTACTACACTGACAGTACCGATCAGATTTTCCATGGTTGGCGTCTGGACGCCACCTCGTTCCTCAATAGTGATCGCATACACTTCAGTGCCTTCGACATAGGTCACCTCAATCAGTCCATCAGCAGGAGCATCAAACACATTAAGTGGAGATGGGGGCTGGTTGGCTTTAATAGACCAAAGTTGAAATTGATGGTTACCTGCAATATCCGGCAGATTACGCACCTGTATAAACGTTCTATGCGTAAGTGGGTTAATGTGCAGATATAAGTCTGTAGCAGCAAATCCGGGAGTTGGCTGGAAATTTATAATACGATTTGCTTGCTGTGTAAGCTGTTTGAGCAGATCAAGCTGATGTGTGAGATCCTCAGTAGTTGTCTGGCAGGTATCGCGGACCTGTTCAATTTCACGCTGCAAAGCAGTTGATTCATTGTTTTTCTGATAGTATAGGTATCCCAGAACCATAACGCCTAATCCAAGAGCGGCTGCAATGAATCCCCAAATATTACCAGAGCGAGGCGGAGTCTGAGTAGAAATGGAACCTTCATTCCGGATTTCCTTCAGGATTCGATCTTTTACACCGGCAGGGGGCGTAATAGCAGCACTGGAAGCATAAATTTCAAGGGTACGTTCAATCTCACGGAGTTCAGATCTCAGCTCGGGGAAGCTCGTGAGATAACCTTCCACTTCCGCCTTTTCGGCAGGAGAGAGCTGGTCTAACACGTAGAGCTCTAATAAACCTGATGCCTTGATATCTTCTATATCCACTTGATTGCTAATAATATGCTTTTAAGCCCCGGTCCTCCCAGGAAGTATTTTTTTTCATCTTTAAGCTGATCCCTCAAATCCGATATGGCCTTACGCAGGCGTGTTTTTACCGTCCCAAGGGGCATGCCCAGCGTGTCGGAGATTTCTTGCTGCGTATATCCTTTCAGGTAGGCGTATTCCAATACGATCCTACAGTTTTCATCCAGGCTGGAGAGAAGCCTTCTGGCGTCGATATTGTTACCTTCTGGTGTTCTTGTTTCGCCCCTATATACGACCTCATCTACCGAAATAGTTTTTTGTTTGGCCTGATAAGTTTTCAATCGCTTTTGATCCAGGGCTGTATTTCGTGCTATAACCCCCATCCAGGTGAAAAAAGTGCCTTTAGTGGCATCATAGCCGTCAATATTCTGCCAGATCTTCAGCATGGAGCGCTGGAGGGCATCCTCCGCGAGCTGGTCATCACCCAGGATCCTGTTGATGATACCATAAAGACTATCAGAAAACTGGTCGTAAAGGAGAGACATACCCCTCTCGTTACGAGATTTCATCAGTAGTATGATTTCCGGAATAGTAATACGTGTGATCTTTTAGAGGAGCGAACTTAAGTCTTTATTCTTTCTTTTTTATCCCTTCTTCAGCCATTTTGATATTTTTCTGAAAGGCGTTTCGGGGCTGCCTTGCAATACGAACAGGTCAGGGCATCCAGGAAAAGGCTCTTTTTTGTTTTCACCAGTTCGATCAATGTCCAGCCTTGCTGACCCCATTTATTGGGTACCGGATAGATGACATCCGGCATCATGCTATGAAATGCATGCTGATCTGCTTCATGAAGACTGACACATGCCCGTTTCAATTTTTCATCCAGCGTAAGGAATATCTTTTTGTTGACGCGAAAGGAAGGTTTTTCAAAATGGGGCATCTCTGTGGCTTCTTCGAAGGTTAGTGCTATGGACCGGGCTTCCTGTAATGTCATAGTGTGTGAGAGTGTGAGAGAAGTGAGTCCCGATAGCTATCGGGGTTTAGAACCTTTAGTTTTTCGTTGTTTGTCAAATCAAAAATCCAAAATCTAAAATCCAAAATAAATTTCTTTCCATTGATCATCCCGATGCGTAGCAGCGTCATATTCTTTCTGCAGGCGCGAACCAATCGTCTCTTGCCAGGGTAAAGCAAACACTTTATCATTCAGCGAATTGATACCGTTTACTTCTGCTGCAGTGCCGACAAGAAATGCACCATCAGCATCATATACTTCATCGGGT
>JANPKZ010000317.1:0-10366 GCA_031426295.1 Saprospiraceae bacterium | reverse complement strand
GGCAGATTTTATAGAAACGAAAAAACTTGTCGTGGAAAAATAAGGATAGTGTGTAATTGAACGACACATCTTCGTACGAACAGTAATCAACATGATCGTATAATTCAGTTTATTAATCCTGATAGTTTGGATGTCTACAATATATGCGCATTCGAATACGATCAGACCTCAATGCTGAAAGTATTTAATACGTGCTCTCTATCTCATAACAGTGGATGCTCACCTGAAGGGCTCTTCACCTTTGGGCGGTACTGCCTGGTATAAATCTTGATTCATTTTGTATTCGGAAGGAAGAAAATTTTTATTTTGATTGCTCCTATAAATCAAAACAAGCGTATTGTACCATATTTTTTTTAATGCAGAGCCATTCGACTAAAGTTAGAGCGTACATAAGGTTCATTACGGGCATTACGTATTGGATAGCTTTCAAGGCAATTTGCACGATATGGTCGCTGTGGTTGCTGAGTCTTCCAACCCTTTCCTCTGGCCAAAACACGCCCACCCCACCTGCATTTTACCAGATCGCAGAGCATTCCTATGGCATACCCGACGGCCTGCCTGATGTCTGCGTTCGTCATGTACTGCTCGATAGCCGCGGACGGCTGCACCTGGCTGCCTGCGAAAATTTTTATGCCTCGGCTGCGCTGCGGATGTACGAATTTGACGGCACCAGGGCCTATCCTTCCCTGTTCAGGTTGGAGTTTGACCCGGAATATATTTGGTACAACGAAGCACCCGTTCAGGATCAGTTCTATGGGTTTTATACGTATCGAAATGAGAAGGACAGCCTCCAGGGTGCAGCGTTCCGTTTCAATGCCATTACCGGAATCACCCAATGTTTCAACATAGAGGAGCAACTGTCTGTCAGAAATGTTGCAGCTGCTGATGGGACCTTGTTTGTTTGCGCGTATGAAAAAAGCACTCGAACGGTAAAAGTTTTGAGTATCAGTGATGAAGCAATCAGTTCATTGCACAGATTTAATGCGGCTCCACAACAGCCCAACCAGGAAATCAGGTTGCCCCTGGCTGTTACGGAAAATGATATTTGGGTAGCCCATTCTGCGGGTCATATTTATCGAATCAACCGAAAAGACGGAACACAGCGTCAATACGCTTTGCCTGGCGTTGACAATCCGGTAAGGTATGTAAGACAGATTTTCACCTCACCGGGAAGCGGTCTCTGGATAAATTGCGATGGCATCTTTCGTTGGGATGCGGCAACTGATAGTTTTATCCAAAACCCTTATAAACCACCTTCCTGGAAGCATGATGCGGTAAAACAATGTTTGCTCTCCGGCGACCTAAAAGGTAACATACTGCTTTGGTACCTGAACAAAGACTCTGTATCCAGTGCCACGCTGGTAGACTCTAGCCAGCGGGCATTTGACTATACCCCGGTAGCCTGGAATAAGTCATTGCTGGGCGGTGGCACAAACAGAGCGTGGATGAGCAATGACTATAAGCAAGGTATGCTGTTCTTTCGCCCTGTCCTGCGGTTTGTGGAATTTACGTCTTACAATGCCATCCAAAATACAACTGGCTTCAGGCAAAACAGAAGCATCATTCAACTCGCACGAGACACCATCTATGCCGGCAAGTACGGCACGTTGTACAATGATAACGGAACCTGGAAACCCACCGGTCGATTTATTACCTGGGGTGGAGCTCTTGCTGACGAAGATGTGAAAATGGACAAAAAGGGCAATATCTGGCTTCCGAAAGATGGCACCCGTAAAATCGGAAAGACAAGATTGTACAGGTACCAGCCGGCGCAGCATCTCCTGGACAGTTTTGATATTGAGATGGGATTGTCAAGGTTCGACTTTTTAGGCGAACACCAAATCCCTTTTGCTACGCCTGACGGACTGTACCTACTGAATATCCAGACCCGCAAAACGCATCTGCTCGCCGGCCAGGGAACCATGTACCTGAAGGGTCTCAACCAGGTGTTTGTATCCGCTGACAGCATCATTTGGGTTGGTTGCGATAAAGGCCTTCTTCGCGTGGACCCTCGCACGGGTCAGCAGCAATGGGTCAACCTCGATAACCCGACCACCGTCATTCGGATTCATGAAGACGCCAAAGGGAGGCTCTGGTTGGGGACCTTAATCAAAGGCGTTTTGATTTATGACCCATCCGACGGCAGCATAAAGACCATTGACGAGACGAAGGGTCTGTCCAACAATACAGTGGCTACCCTCCTCGAAGATGATGACAGCGTCATCTGGGCGGGAACTTACAACGGCATCACGCTACTTTCGCCGGAGGGGATGGTGCTTGGGAAAATATTCAAGCAGGACGGCCTTGCAGGTGACGAATGCAACCGCTGGTCGGCGATGAAGATGGCTGATGGGCGGCTTGTCTTCGGCTCTGTTGCAGGCCTCAGTTTCATTGACCCCAAGTTGTTGAAAAAGCGCATCCAGGAAGGCATACCACCCCAAATCTACCTAACTGGATTGAGCAACGAGGTGCAGGGACGGTCGCTGATGCCCATTGACCTTTTATCAAAGTTCAAGCAAAACGAAGGCATTACAGTGCCCGCTGCTAACCGCAACCTGAAAATCAACTTTGCGCTTTCCAACTACATCGCACCGGAGCGGAGCACCTTTGCCTACAAAATGGAGGGGCACGACAAAGACTGGAACTACATCGGAAACCAACGCCAGTTGTCGTTGAACGCCCTCCCGCCCGGCAAGTACAATATCCTCATAAAAGGAGCCGATGGCTGGGGGCGATGGTCGGAACCTCCGATTGTGATACCGGTGAACGTGAAGGAATTTTTCTATAAAACGTGGTGGGCTTTCTGCTTGTACGGGTTGGTTATCCTGTCCGTTTTTTATTTTGTTCGCAGTAATCAAATCAGGCATTTGAGGGAAGAAGCGGAGAAAAAACACCTTCAGGAAATTGATTCGGTCAAGACAAAACTTTACACCAACATCACCCACGAGTTCCGTACCCCGCTCACCGTTATTTCGGGCATGGCTGATATGATTGAAAAACCCGCCAACGCCAAAGAATTAATCAAAAGGAACAGCGAGGGCCTGCTGGGACTGGTCAACCAGTTGCTGGATTTGGCAAAACTGGAATCGGGCCACCTGAAACTGGAGCTGGTACAAGCCGATGTCGTGCCTTATGTCCAATACCTGCTGGAATCCTTTCAATCATTGGCCGCCAGCAAAAACATCCACCTCGTTTTTCTCAAATCAGCAGACCGACTCGTCATGGATTTTGATGAAAAAAGGCTGGCCATCATCATCTCCAACCTATTGTCCAATGCCATCAAGTTTACCCGGCAAAATGGCAACATCGTTTTGGAAATTCTGGAAGAAAACAACCAACTTTTGCTGAAGGTAAAAGACAATGGCATCGGCATCCCGCCCGACAAACTGCCCCATATTTTCGAACGCTTCTACCAAGTGGATGACTCTGCCACCCGGCGGGGGGAGGGTACCGGCATCGGCCTCACACTGACCAGGGAATTGGTGGAACTCATGGGCGGAAAAATAACTGTACAAAGCCTGGCGCCAGAAGGGGAAGGGACAGAGTTCACCGTTTCCCTGCCTATCCACCAGAACGCAGCAAAGGGCGTCGCCAACCTCCCTGCCCCACTTATGATGGCTCCTTCCTTTTTGGACGAAATGGCAGCAATTCAAATAGCGGAAAACCCCTTGCCACCCCATACAGATTTGCCATTGTTACTGCTCATCGAGGACAACCCGGACGTGGCCATTTATATTAAAGCCTGTTTGCAGGGCCGTTATGCCATTGAATGGGCCGAGAACGGGGCCATGGGCATCGAAAAGGCCCTGGAGATTATTCCTGACATCATCATCAGCGACGTGATGATGCCGGAAAAGGACGGCTTCGAAGTCTGCCAGACGCTGAAGAACGACGAGCGCACCAGCCACGTTCCCATCGTGCTGCTCACTGCCAAGGCAGACGTACCTTCCAGGCTCGAGGGGCTGGGTGTTGGCGCAGACGCTTATTTGTCGAAGCCATTTCTGAAAGAAGAACTGTTCATCCGGTTGGAAAAACTGGTGGAATTGCGCCGCCGCTTGCAGGAAAAATATGCCGGAAAGGACTTTGTTTCTTTTGCTACCGAAACCCCTGCCCCGGTGATGCCCAGCCCCGATGACGCTTTTCTGAAAAGGGCCACCACCTTCATCCTCGACCACCTCGACAATGCCGAATTCGGCAACGTGGAACTTGCCCGAAAGATGAACATGAGCGAATCGTCGCTGAACCGCAAAATGAAAGCCCTCACGGACAAGACCCTGTCCCTTTTCATCCGCAGTGTGCGCTTGCAGCAGGGTAAAATCCTGCTCCTAACAACGGACATGATCATTTCCGAAATCGCCTACTCCGCTGGCTTCAACGACCCCGCCTATTTCTCCCGCATTTTTTCACAGGAATTTGGCGCTGCGCCAAGTAAGTTTCGCAACTAACAGGTTTTCATTTGTTTAGGATTTTTGCGCCGAAATAAACCTGGCAATTTTTTTCCTATTTCCGAAATAGTCCAAGTTTTTGCCTGAATGATCCAAGTCCAATGGAGCATGTTGCCCCATGTTTGTGACCAGAAACGTAATGCTCATTCCTGCTGATTTTGCCAAGAAAAAGGTTGGTTAAGTGACTTCCAATTCCAAATGAAAATCCCCAATTAAAGCTTGGGATGCAGCATTGCTTTCATCTTTTAATTCATTCACTTTCATCTTTTAATGCATTCATTTCTTAACAAAGAATAGTTCAGGTGGGCTTCTAAGCTTATCACGATGAGCTTATTCTTAAAAAACTCTTTTTTATGAAAAATCTTATGTTTTTAGCCATTGCTGCCCTGTTTCTTTTTGCAGGATGTGCCGAGGAAAATCTGAAACCCGAACCTACCCTACAAGCTAGTGAACAGGCACTTGAGTTGTTTAAGGCGCGTGCCGAACAAACAATCTTGCAGTTCGAAAAAGCCGGAACGTTTACGAAAAACCCGACTACTGATTCCCGAGCCTCATGCAACAGAGTACCCATCTGTCATAATGGCAATTCCATAGTAGTAAATAACAGCGCCGTTCCCGCTCACCTGGCCCATGGAGACCAACTTACGTGCTGTGAAACTTCTGATTGCATCAATGAATCAGTAGAACTTCAAAATGCAGGCCCATTTTATTGGTATTATGATGGTGTTGGAGACGACTGTTATGGTCATCAGCATCATGGATATACTATAGTGGCCATCGGTTATGCTAGCGGCGAAATTGGAACGCAGGCTGTTATACCACATCATGGACCGACACAATATTGGGTATATTCATATGATTATATTGCCGAAGATTTCACTTGTATTGAGGGAGTAACCCTGGCAGAATATGAATGTGCAACGGCTTACATAATGTCAGTTATTGCGGCCAATTCTTGTATTCCAAATTTGTGCCATCATCATTAAATTGATGCAGACAGGTAGCCTTAGTGCTATAGCTTTTAGTCCATCTCAGTTGAAGGCATCTAAAGAAACTATGACTGGGTAAAGCAAAGGAGGTGAATGAACTATCATGCATTACACCTCGATTACCTAATCAGTAAAATTTCTACCGGCCTCCAGTGTTTCATTCACTGGGGGCCGGATTTGTTAGGTTTATGGAGAATGTTGCCCGAATGCAGGCTGACAAATGTATCCATGAAAGATCCACAATGAGCAATCCCATAATTTTTTTTAATTCTACCATATTTCATCAAACCAATGTCAGGGGTACTTCTTACCGACAATGTTTCCGCAACTTTTTAATATAAATGCTTCTGAATTAAGCAACTGTTTCGAGCCATTACATAATGTTGTGCCGATAACTTCTGCTTTCATAATAGACAACTTATATCCGCAACAAACTATCAATGAAATAAAGACAACCTTTGACAACTATTTTATTCCACTAATCACAAACGTAACCTTTGACAATGATATCAGGCTATATAATGCAATTGAAATAATTTTACATAAATTTGGAGTAGTGGATGTTGAGCAAGATTTGAATACGGGTATAAGCCCAAGACAACTTCGCAGACTTTTTGAAATAAGAAACGTGAGTTAGACGAAATTTCAAAAATCAATACCAACGCGACATAAGCTGTATTCCTAATTCAGCTTATATTTTATCCCCAGCGCATCCAGGTCTTCAATAAACGCACTCGCGGCATTCACTTTATTGGACTTGGAGATCAGGCCCAGGATAAAATCATCCTCCCGGTCATACACCTGCAACTTAAACTTGTGTCTTCCTTTGTGGGCATCACAGATCCGGTCAAGGCTCTCCAGTAAAAACTGGTCAAGCTGATCAATAGATATTTTAACGGTAATGGATTTTGTCAATTCCTCGCCGATACTATCGAGCAGCCTCGCGGACGTAATGCGGAATTCATGATCCTGACCCTTCCAGCTTAGCTGATAAAATCCTTCAATAAACAATGCTGTACCTACTTCAAATAACTCTTTATACTTGCGGTAATCTTCATTAAACATTTTTACTTCCAGCGATCCCCTGAAATCCTGCAACGTGAAGATCCCCCACCCTGTTCCTTTCTGTGTGATGCGATGATCTGCAGTTGTCACCATACCTGCGACTTTCAAATGCTTATCCTTGTAGGATGTCACCATGTCCAGCGGACAGTTTGTAAAATGTTCGATCTCCAATCTATAATCATCAAGCGGATGACCAGACATGTAAATTCCTGTGATCTCTTTTTCTTTCGTCAGCTTTTCCATCAACGACCATTGTGGCGCATTGGGCATTTCTGGTTCGGTATACATCTGCATAGAACTTTCTCCAAACAAAGTCAATTGGGATTGTGCTTTCTGACCCTGTACAGATTGACCATACCGGATCGCATGTTCGATCAAGGATTCATGTTTATCCGTAGGGAAAAAATATTGCGCACGGTGTGTACCCTGGAAACAATCCATCGCACCGCCCATCACCATCGCTTCCAATGCTTTTTTATTGACTGACTTCAGACTTACTCGCGAAGTCATATCAAAAATGTTCAGGAATGGACCATTGGCTTTGCGTTCATTAATGATATCCTCTCCTGATCCTTCCCCCATGTTCTTTAAAGCCGAAAGACCAAAGCGAATTACACCTTTTGAATTTACTGTAAAGTTGATATTACTTTCATTGACGTCCGGAGGTAATACCAAAATGTTCATTCGTTTGCATTCGCGCAGGAAGAAATTGAGTTTAATAATATCATTCTTATTATGTGTCAACACTGCTGCCATAAATTCAGCCGGATAATTTGTTTTTAACCATGCCGTCTGAACAGACAATACAGTGTAAGCCGCACTATGCGATCTGTTGAAACCATAACTCGCAAACTTGGACATGATCTCGAAAATCTCATCGGCTTTCAGCGTCGGTACACCTTTTTTAGTTGCACCCTCCACGAAGATCTTCCGGTTTTTCTCCATCTCCTCCAGCTTCTTCTTACCCATTGCCCTGCGCAACATATCCGCTGCGCCGAGACTGTAGCCAGCCATCACCTGAGCAGCCTCCATGATCTGCTCCTGGTACACCATAATGCCGTATGTTGGCTTCAATAAGTTAGTCAGCCACTCATGCGGATAATCAATCGGCTCACGACCATGTTTCCTGTTGATGAACATGGGGATATAATTCATCGGACCAGGACGATACAATGCATTCATCGCGATGAGGTCTTCAATATTATTCGGTACCAGCTCACGCAGATATTTTTGCATGCCTGGTGATTCAAACTGGAAGATCCCTATTGTTTCACCTTTTTGAAATAGCGTATATGTGGCTGCATCATCAAGCGGAATATTATCCGGGTCGATCAATCCCACGTCGGGATGTCTCTCTGCAATAATCTTGAGTGTATCTTTTACGATAGACAATGTCTTCAGACCCAAAAAGTCCATCTTCAACATACCGGCTGATTCGACAACACCACCTTCAAACTGTGTGACTAATAAAGTTGTCTCAGATGAAGTGCATACAGGAATGTATTGCATGATATCACCGGGTGCAATAATAATTCCTGCAGCATGGATACCTGTGTTCCGAACAGTGCCTTCTAATTGCTGTGCAAGCCGTAGGATCTCACCTTCATGTGTTTCCTGTTTTTCAATTTCACGCAGCTTGCGGATATTATCGATGTCTCGCGACTGCGCATCTTCCTCTGTACTTTTTCCTGCTTTAAAAATATGTGCAAGGGTGGTACCCGGTGTCATTGGAATCATCTTCGCCAAACGGTCTGCGTCTGACAAAGGCAACTCAAGGACACGACTTACATCACGTATAGAAGATTTGGCAGCCATCGTACCAAATGTGACAATTTGTGCTACCTGGTTACGGCCATATTTTTCTACCACATAATCGATGACACGTTGCCTTCCTTCATCATCGAAGTCAATATCAAAGTCGGGCATGGATACACGTTCCGGATTCAGGAATCGTTCGAACAGTAAATTGTATTTGAGTGGATCAATGTTCGTGATGCGAAGGCAAAATGCAACTGCTGATCCTGCACCAGAACCACGACCCGGCCCAACGCTTACATCCATTGTTCTGGCAGCTCCAATAAAATCTGCTACGATAAGGAAGTAGCCGTTGAAGCCCATTTTATCAATCACACTCAACTCCCAGTCAAGACGTTGCTTAACTTCAGGTGTAATGTCTTTGTATCGATGCTTTGCACCTTCATAGACAAGGTGTCGTAAATATTTTGTCTGATCATCAAAGCCTGTTGGAACCGGAAAATTTGGCAGCAGAACATCACGAGATAAATTTGGCGCAGTGATCTTGTCAAAAATCTCGTTCGTATTATCAATGGCAGCAGGCAGATCAAAAAAGATCTTGTTCATTTCATCCTGCGTCTTGAAATAAAAATCTGTGCTGGGGAATTGAAATCGTCCCTGGTCAGACATTTTTTTACCTGTGTTTACACACAGCAGAATATCATGCGCTCGCGCATCCTGTTCGTTGATATAGTGCGCATCATTCGTCGCGATGACTTTGATGTTATATTTTTTTGCAAAGCCTAATAATATCTGGTTGACATCTTCCTGGCTTTTACCTGAGTTGTCAATTGTCTCGAGACCTTTCTGACGCTGTAGTTCGATGTAATAATCTTCTCCAAATATATCGAGCCACCACTTCAGAAGCTTTTCAGCTTTTTCTAAATCTCCAGATAATATCGTTTGTGGTACTTCAGCACCAATACAACAACTGGTCGCTATAAGACCTTTATGATATTGCAAAAGTAATTCACGATCGATGCGTGGAAAGCCACTATACGTGCCTTCAATAAAACCTAACGAACAAAGCTTGCTGAGATTTTGATAACCATCCTGATCCTTCGCGAGGAGTAATTGATGAAAGCGTTGATCCCGTTCACCTTTGGATGTCTGGAATTGTTTTTTGTGCCGATCATCTACAAGATAAAATTCACAACCTACCAGCGCTTTGAGATTTCTCTTTTTTGCTTCTGACACAAATTCAAAAGCACCAAACATATTGCCATGATCTGTGATGGCAATTCCTTTTTGTCCATCTGCCACAGCCTTGTCCATCATCGCAGGAATGCGTGATGCACCATCGAGCAAGGAATAATGCGTGTGGTTGTGTAGATGGATAAAATCGGGCATCTCAGTTAAAAGTTAATAGTTAAAAGTTAATAGTTGATAGTTGATAGTTGATAGTTGATAGTTAATAGTTAATAGTTAAAAATGCGAATTGCAAACTTGCAAAGAAGATAAGTCTTTTATATCTTAATCACATTACTTCACAAATTAAACTACACCAGTTATGAAAGACTCACCATTGCTAGACAAGAGTTTTGATTTTGCACTTTCAATCATTCGGTCTGCACAAGATCTACAAGGTTCCAGGGAATATATTTTAAGCAAACAAATCCTTAGGAGCGGGACAGCCATCGGTGCACTTTTAAGAGAAGCAGAATTTGCTGCAAGTCATGCTGACTATATCAACAAGTTTACTGTAGCCGTAAAAGAAGCAAACGAAACAGAATATTGGCTCCTGCTCCTATACCGAGGAGGGTACTTAAAAGAAGACCCATTCAATTCGCTGCATCTTACATGTTTGGAACTGATAAAAATGCTAGTATCTTCCATAAAAACACTTAAACAACGTACACCTACCATAAAGAAGGGATAAACAAAAAACTTTGATTTTATAACTAGTAACTTTTAACTATTAGTTATTAACTATTAGTTTTTAACTATCCCCCTAAATGTCGAAAAGCCCGAACACACATTTGGTCAGGCTTTTTCGACTAAGGTCTCAAAATAAGAAAACTACATTTTTATGCTTCAGAGTCTGTACTCCGGAGAAGTTATTGGATGATGATT
>JANPKZ010000316.1:0-7076 GCA_031426295.1 Saprospiraceae bacterium | reverse complement strand
GACCTGTTCATCGATTAACCTGTAATTCACTTTTTGGATCTGGAAATTAAAATCATTCTTTCCTTTCACCATCTCCGTTTTGGAAATATCATTCAGAATAAAAAAAGTCGCATAACATTTCCCGCCCTTCTTAAGTACGCGGTGAATTTCTGAAGCATAATTAAGCAATTCAGGTGCAATCATGTGGGTGAAGACGGAGATCACAATGACCAGGTCAAACTGTTCATCCCTGTATGGAAATCGAAATGTATCGGCGTCCTCACCCTGGTTACGATACAGATCATTGGAAAGATCAGCGAGTGTAAAATTGAAATTCGGATGCCGGTGAGTTATATGTTTCCTGCACCATGCAACCCCAACTTTCATGATATCGAAGCCTTCGTATATTCCCTCTGATAATTTACCTGTAAGTGGAATGGCCATTCGACCAATACCTGAACCGACGTCAAGCACTGATGAGTCTTTTGACAAAATACAAAGCTCCACAAAATTATTTACGAAGTCTTCGCCAGTCTGTAAAAAGTCACCTCCTCCGGTATAAATCAGTCTTCTTGGTGGTGCAAGTAGGTCCCTCGACGATGACCACTTTTTAATCAGGTCGTGAGGTAGAAAAAATATCCATCTGAGCATGAACCGGACAGGTGGAGGAAATAAATAAAAAAGTTTTCGTGGGAGTGAGCTCATACAATTCAGTTAGACAACTAAAAAAACATCCGATGGAGGATTTGATTTTATACTTCAGCAAGTGAGAGCCATCCATGGAAGACTTGAGGAAATGAAAATATTTTGTTCCGTCAGGCAAAGGTAGACACTCCGAAGTACGCCCGGAAACCGATCCTATAAAACATTTCTGCAGGTATCCAGACCAATGAACCTATTTTTAGTCCTTTATCCAAAATATCTGACACAGCTTGGCCTACTCTTCACTTTCAGATTGTATACAGGACCTGGAACCACATCAATTGTTGCGGATCGATGCGCCATGTGACCCCATGCTGGAAATAGCGGAAATCCATCGGCGCATCTATGATGTACAGGGACCCGCTATACTGTTCGAAAAAGTAAAAGGAAGTCCATTTCCAGCTTTATCCAATCTTTATGGAACAAGGGAACGAACAGCCTACCTGTTTCGGCATCAACTTGAAGGTGTTCAAAAGTTAATTCAGCTGAAAGCTGATCCATCCTCTTTTTTTAAACATCCTGGTAAATATTTGTCAACTCCTTTTAAAGCGTTGCAGGGTTTACCTATTAAGGCTTTTAGAAAACCAATTCTGCACGCGAAGACAACATTGGGTCAATTACCACAAATTGTCAGTTGGCCAAAAGATGGTGGTGCATTTATAACTCTGCCCCAGGTTATGACGCTTGCTCCGGGTGATCAGCGCATGATGAATTCCAATATTGGCATGTACCGTATACAGATCAGTGGAAATGATTATGTCCCCGATAAGGAAGCAGGGATGCACTACCAGTTACATCGGGGTATTGGTATCCATCATACATTATATAATGAGTCTGATGAAGAATTCAAAGTCACAATTTTTGTGGGTGGCCCACCCTCGCATGCGTTTGCAGCGATCATGCCATTGCCTGAAGGCTTAAGCGAAGTAACCTTTGCGGGTCTTCTTGCAGGCAGACGTTTCAGATATTTATGGAAAGATGGTTACGTACTTTCAGCGGATGCTGATTTTTGCATTACAGGGATCATTCGCAAAAACGAGAAGAAACCTGAGGGGCCTTTTGGTGACCATCTGGGCTACTATAGTTTGGAGCATGACTTTCCGGTGATGGAAGTAAAAAATGTTTATCACCGCAAGGATCCGATCTGGCATTTTACTGTAGTTGGCCGACCACCACAGGAGGATAGTAATTTTGGATGGCTCATTCACCAATTGGTTGAACCTCTTGCACCAAAAGAATTTCCGGGATTAAAAGAAGTGCATGCAGTAGATGCAGCAGGTGTTCATCCATTATTAATTGCTATCGGCCATGAGCGTTACATGCCATTTCGTGAACCTGTCCCGGAAGAAATCCTGACGATTGCGAATCATCTTCTTGGCAAAGGTCAGACATCATTAACCAAATATCTTTTTATCTGTGCCGCAGAAGATAACCCTGACTTGACAACACATGATATTCCGGCATTTTTTCAGCACGTGCTGAGCAGGATTGTGCTGCATCGTGATCTTCATTTTCAAACGCAGACAACGATCGATACACTTGACTATAGTGGTGACGGATGGAATGCTGGTTCGAAACTTATCATTGCAGCGCGTGGTCAGAAAATCAGAAACCTGGGCAGTGAAGTTCCTTCTCATGTATCACTGCCCCCAACTTGTAAATCTTTACGCATAGTTGCACCTGGTATTATCGCCGTTTCATTCAAACCATATACCAACCATGAAACTGCCATCAACGAAATACATGAATTATCAACTGCGCTTTTAGGTAAAGACATGAATGCATGGCCACTGTGGATCCTCACAGAAGATAGTGACTGGATGGCAAGCCATTTTAATAATTTTTTGTGGGCCACATTTACACGATCCAATCCGGCCCGCGACATTCATGGAGTCAACTCAAAATTCGTTGATAAGCACTGGACCTGCGATGCGCCGCTGATCATTGATGCCCGTATCAAGCCGCACCATGCCCCGGTCCTGGAAACCGATCCTGAAGTATCAAAACGGGTGGATCAGATGTTCGCTCCCGGGGGAATCCTTCATAAAAAAGTCAAAAATTTATAGTGTGGATAACTATCCGGGGCCATTGACAATCAATACGTTAACCTCTAGTGGCACCACTCATAGTGGCACTACCAGTAGTGCCACCAGATGATTGCGGTCACCGATCTTCCTGAAGAATTTGTCGCACGGATGAAATCCCAGCTCGGGGATGAAGTTGATGCATTCTTTGAATCGCTTTCTCAGCCGGTTCCCACGAGTATACGGCTTAATCATTTTAAGGGAAGAAGTTCATTCCAGAACATGTCAAGAGTGCCATGGTGTGATGAAGGTTTTTACCTGGTATCACGACCATTCTTTCATATGGATCCGCACTGGCATGGTGGTGCATATTATGTGCAGGAGGCTTCCTCAATGATCATCGATTATATTTTGGATCAATTATCATTACGCAGTGATTCAAAGATCTGGCTGGATATGTGTGCTGCACCCGGAGGAAAGACAGGCATCCTCGCCAGTCACATGAATAGCGGTGATGTTTTGATTGCGAATGAAGTGATACCACAGCGTCGTACTGTTCTTCGCGAGAACCTGATTAAAGGAGGATATATCAATACATTCCTCAGTGGTGAACAATCATCATCTTTTCGAAAGCTGCAGGCGGATGTCATCCTGATCGATGCCCCCTGTGCAGGTGAAGGGATGATGCGCAAAGAAGCTGTCGCCATATCGCAATGGTCACCACAATTGGTGAGAGATTGTTCCATCCTCCAGGGTAAAATCCTTGATGATGCAATTGCAGGATTGCATGATGAAGGCTATATCCTGTATAGTACATGTTCATATTCACACCAGGAAAATATTGAAAACATCAGCCGGGTCATACAACAATATCCTGTTACATCGATAGACATTAATTTTCCGGAAGCATGGTCTGTTGCAACCATACAATCAGGCAATGCCATTGGCTATCAACTCTTCCCACACCGGGTAAAAGGTGAAGGATTGTTTATTTCTGTTTTGCGAAAATCGGAATCAGAAGAAACTGAAAAGCCATACAGATCAAAAAAACAATACAGCCAGTTTACAAAAATGCCGGAGTGGCTTCATGAATTTGTAAATCAGGTTGACCTCAGTATTCTGAAAGAACAGGATAGTGTCCGATTTATTTCAACGGGTGCAGAAGAAATGGCCAATAAAGTGGTTACGCAATTCCCCAGGGCAGAACTCCTTGCACAGGCAGGCATAATGAAGTCGAAAGATTTTATTCCCGATCACTTTTTAAGCTGTTCCGAACTGGCATCAGATCATTTTCAAAAGATATCTGTGGCTGAAAAAATAGCACTTGACTACCTCGAGCGAGGCACAAATACATTACCTCCTGAAACTCAAAACGGGTGGCATATCATCCAGTATGAAAACACGAACCTGGGATGGGCAAAGAAGTCTGCTCAGGGGTGGAAAAACTATTTTCCTCTAAACTGGCGCCTACGATCACGGAATACATAGGTTTTGAACCCGGAAACGGTATGATTTTATACCTTGTCCATTCTTCCTTTCCATGGAACATTATCTATACTATCTGATCCTCGGCAGTAATCTTGGCGACAAGATGAATCAGTTGGCACGTGCCAAAGAATTGATCGTGCTACGTGTCGGGGATATTAAAAGAGAAAGCTCCCTGTACGAAACACAGCCCTGGGGTCATGAAGACCAACCGGTATTCATCAACCAGGTGATCGGAGTTTCTTCTCCGCTTGAACCCGCTGAATTACTCTATACCATCAAGAATATTGAAAAAGAAACTGGTCGCTTACCCGGCGAGAAATGGCATGAGCGTCATATCGATATTGATATCCTGCTTGCGGGAACGAATATCATTGACCAGGATGATCTAGTCATTCCCCACCCACTGCTGCCATTACGCAACTTTGTACTGGTGCCACTGATGGAAATTGCCTGTAACACAGTACACCCTGGTTTGAATAAAACGATTGAAGAACTTTTTATGGAATGTCGTGATACCGGCGAAGTTTATATAATCAATACAGATGAGCAGGACGACGCCGTATAAATACATCTGCATTGAAGGTAATATTGGTTCCGGCAAAACCACGCTGTGCGAGCTTATCGCCCGTGACTATCCTGCCAAGCTTGTCCTGGAAGAATTTGATGACAATCCGTTCCTTCCGTTCTTTTATCAAAGTCCCGAACGTTATGCCTTTACCGTGGAATTATTTTTCATGGCAGAACGACATAAACAATTGTCTGAAATCAGTCTGCAACATGATCTCTTTTATGAATTCACTGTTGCCGATTACAGCTTCTGGAAAACATTAATTTTTGCCAGAAAAAATCTGGATGAAAAAGAATATAGATTATTTCAGCGCTTGTTTTCAATGCTGAATGCAACATCACCAAATCCGGAACTACTGATCTATCTCCACCGCACACCAAAAAAACTTCTTGAGCAAATCAAACAACGCGATCGTGGATATGAACAGAATATCACGGCCCAATATCTACAAAACATCCAGGATAGTTACTTCGAATTCTTTTACAGCCAGCCCTCCTACCCGATCATCATTGTAGATATCGAAGACCTCGATTTTATCAACAATCCGGCCCACCTGGAGGAAATGAAAAAAATCATTTTTAAAGAGTACAGGCCAGGGTTACATCGGATTAGCCTGAGGGTTTAGATAGGCGGAAAAGGCGGAAAAGGAAAGTGGTATCCCGATAGCTATCGGGAGTGGTAAACGGTAAAAGAAGTATTCGGTATTCAGTATTCAGTATTCAGTATTCAGTATTCAGTATTCAGTGTGTCCTCATGAAATAACTTGACAGGTTCCTACCCTGAACCCCAAAGATTGTGAATAATTTTTCCTGTTATCAATTTGAGTAGATTTTATCTTGCCTTTCCAGGATGAAGCGGAGACGGGCTCTGCTGAGGAGCAACCCTTCAAGGAATAATCCTGGTCGGCTAAAAAGTTATAGCCATTCAGTGGCCCCTTAATCTTTATTAGGGGGCTCTTTATTTACTTTTTGGTCGATCATGCCTTCAAAACCTTTTTTACTTGTTTTCCTCTAAATAACACTTTATCAAGTTGAGGTTCGGCTGGGCCTGATTCCAAATACTTTTCATATTCTGCCGGGGTACGCCAGCCAAGCTCTTCTTGTTTGCGCTCGTAATTGTAAAAGTATTTTATTTCTTGCATCGCTTTTCTGAACTGTTGCAAATCACTAACTTTTTTGCACGGAATTAAATGATGCTTCAATAGTGCATTGCGTTGCTCAGCATACCCATTTTGCAGGCAGTTTCTTGCTACGCTGATCTGGATGTTATAATCCTTTAATGTAGTGACGTATTTTTTTGAAAAATACTGTTTTCCGCCATCGGTATGATGTATGCAATTTTGAATGGCTTCTCTTCCTCGACAATCGATCCATTCCTGCAGAGCTAGTTGAGCATCCATACTCCGCATGCGATCGCTTGCTGCTATACCTACCAGAAAAGCACTACATAAGTCAGTTAAACAAAAAAGGTAAAACAATTTAGTGCCGATATATACATACGTCAGATCACCTGCTACAACTTTATTGATTGCATTTACTGCCAAGCCATCCACCAAATTGTCATAGTTCCAGGATTGCATATCAGAATGCGTTGTAATGACTCTCAAACGCATGGGCACAATGGTCATCTGGTGGGAGGACATGAGACGTTCAAACTTAGTAACTCCTATATCGAACTGGTCTTTTATTTGCAAATTATAAAAGATTGATCTGGATCCAGCTCTTCTATCGTGAAGAGATCTATATGATCTAATTTGAGGCTTGACCTGGCTCATCATCTCTACTTCATGCATGTAGGAACGAATTTTCTGAAAAACACCTTGTCTTGTTAGCTGTAGCATCTCATATAAATCTTCCAATATCAATTCACTTTGCCGACGGTTGGATTTTAAGCGCATAATGATCAGGATTTGATTTTTTTTTCAAAATCAATACCTAGCTTTTCCTTGGCCAATGCAATGAGTTCGTTTTTGTACAGTAACTCAACATGCAGTTTTCCAATGATGGAGTTGAGCTTATTAACTTCATTTTCCAAGTTTCTAACTCGGTTCACCTCCTCTGCTGTTTGAATATGGACGACCTCGGGAATAGGTAGCTTCCCAAATTTTTTTACCCATTGCCGGACATTCTCCCGCTTTACTTCATACAGACGACTTACCTCAGTAATCGAGCACTGACCACTTTCAATAAGCTGAACCTGTTGTCGGCGAAACTCTTCGCTGAAACGACGCATTCTTCTTTCTTCTGACGTCATTTTGTGTGGTTTTTATGAAAGTTATCCACATTTTGGACGTCAAGCTATACCATGAGACAGCA
>JANPKZ010000315.1:0-2896 GCA_031426295.1 Saprospiraceae bacterium | reverse complement strand
GCTGAGGCGAAGGCGAAGGCGAAGGAAAAAATTAATATCGCCTACGATCAGGCTGAAAGGGAAGCCGTCACTACAGATGGTGTAGCAAGGGAAAAAAATGAATACACTTTTACAGAGCCCATGCCAGGAAATGATGTCGTTGCACAACCTTTACCTGTTGAACCTTCTGCCGGTATTACATCTTCAAAAAAAACATCTGAAGAAACTTATTCTCTCTATGAGTTAACAGCACAAGGGACACGTTCAAAAGGTGAAGCAAATTATGCTAATCAAATGGATCCATCCCTGATGGCAAAACGCGTGAGAGGAATTATTCTTGATTACACAGGCCAACCTTTGATTGGAGCTACGCTAAATGTCAACATGACAAACCTTGGCACTATCAGCGATGACAAAGGACGTTTTGAATTATTCCTTCCTGATTCGGAAAATGAAGTTGATGTAACATATAGTGGTTATGTTGACACAAGCATTAAACTTAAGCAAGGCGAAGAAGATGTCAGAATTGTTTTACCGGAACGATCTGATCTGCAAAAAGAAGTGGCTGTGCAAAGCAAAACAATGCAAAAAGCATCGAATGTTCCGGCCGGAAGGGCTTACACGCCTACACGACCTAAAGAAGATTTTGAAAACTATACGGATTACCTGCGTAAAAACTCAAAAGTTCCGATCCAGGAAAACGCCATTGCAGTTGGCAGGGAGGTATCGATCCAATTTAATGTAAGTGAGAAAGGCAGGCCCCAGGACCTGCTGATCGTAAAATCATCCAATGATCCTTCACTTGATGAAGAAGCCGTGCGTCTCATCAAACGTGGTCCTGATTGGGGGTGTGAACTGGATATGTTTCCCTGCACTACCAGGTATACAATCTATTTTCAGTAACCTGAGTCTGATTTTCACACCCATATTAGCCAAAATTTTGTTTTCTCATTTTGGCCTGATATATGCTATAAAGACTGATTATGGTGGTGAAAAAAAAGAATGTCGAGCTCCTCTATGACAAGGCATTAAATAAAGCGACAGCATTTAGTCGCGAAGAACGTGAGGCATTGAAGATCAGAGGTTTGTTGCCATACATTTCCTCATCCCAGGAAATCCAGGTGCAACGGGTGCTGGGTAATCTCAAACGCAAGGAGTACGATATAGAGCGATATATTTTTCTGTCAGCTCTGCAGGATAAAAACGAGCGTCTTTTTTACAGGACCATTATTGAAAATTTTGAAGAAATGCTTCCGCTGATCTATACGCCCACTGTAGGTCAGGCATGCCGGGAATTTTCACATATCTATCGGCATGCACAGGGCATGTACATTACACCCGAAGACAAAGGGGAAGTAAGAAAAGTTCTGGACAACTGGCCTGCAAGTGATGTACGGGTAATCGTCGTCACTGACGGACAACGTATTCTGGGTCTTGGGGATCTCGGCGCCAATGGCATGGGCATCTCGATTGGAAAACTTGTATTGTATTCCGCATGTGCAGGCATCCATCCAAACCATTGCCTCCCGGTGATGCTGGATGTGGGCACCAACAATGAAGATTTTTTAAACGACCCATTATATATCGGGTATCCGCATCATCGACTGGCAGGGCAGGAATATTTTGAACTCGTGGATGAATTTGTGATGGCTGTGCAGAAAAAATTTCCAAATGCACTCATTCAATTCGAAGACTTCCTGACTCCGAATGCATATGGATTGCTAAATGCATATCGAAATAAAGTATTGTGCTTTAATGATGATATCCAGGGCACCGCATCCGTTGCACTTGCCGGTGTGTATGCATCAAGCCGGATCACTGGCATTCCATACAAAGATGTAAAGATCATGTTTCTCGGTGCTGGCTCTGCTGCTACCGGCATTGCAGATCTGATGGTCCGTGCTTTTGAAGATGAAGGTCTGTCACGGGATGAAGCATTCTCACGTCTGTGGTTTGTTGACGGACAAGGGTTGGTCGTTTCGAGTCGCACAGATCTTGCGGGACATAAAGTTCCATATGCACATTCGTATCCATTTCTAAACTTTATGGATGCATTGGATGCGATCAAACCCACTATTCTCATTGGCGCAACAGCATCTCCAAATACATTTACAAAAGAGACGATCGAAAAAATGAGTTCGCTGAATGAACGTCCCGTCATCTTTGCATTGTCAAATCCTACTGATAAGGCAGAGTGTACAGCAGAACAGGCGTATGTATGGAGTAATGGCAGAGCTATCTTTGCCAGTGGCAGCCCATTTAAGCCAGTTGAATTAAATGGCCATGTGTACAAACCTGGCCAGGGAAATAATGCTTATATATTTCCAGGGGTTGGATTGGGTGCTATTACCACACGAGCTAAAATCCTTCGTGATGATATATTCCTTACGGCTGCTAAAACCTTAGCCAGTATTGTGAGTGAAGAGGATATCGCGAAAGGGTCTCTATATCCACCTTTAAAAGAGATCCGAAAAATATCGCATGAGATCGCAGTGGCGGTCGCTGAAAAGATTTTCACTGATGGACTGGCGCGGGTGAAACGTCCGAAAGATTTGCGGAAAGAAATTGAAACTTACATGTATGATCCAAGGTATTAGGAAGTTTTTGATTTTTGATTTTTGATTTTGTTTTCAAATTTGTGATTTTAGAAATTTGTTGAGCGTAGGCTTTGCCTACGTTCGAGTGTCATCAAATTTCAGATTTGAATGAAGTCAGCACCATTAAACGATACGTTTGTGCAAAACAGATTTTGCCAACACACGAACGTAGGCAAAGCCTACGCTCAACTTTGATAGTTTATATATTCTAATACTCACAACTCACGATTCACAACTCACGATTCACAACTCACGATTCACAACTCACGATTCACAACTCACGATTCACAACTCACGATTCACAACTCACGATTCACAAC
>JANPKZ010000314.1:0-2572 GCA_031426295.1 Saprospiraceae bacterium | reverse complement strand
TTCACATTAAACACCCGGGATACAACGGGTGACATCATTATTCATTTTCTTGGGTATGATCCGCTACACATTCCAATAGCATTTCTTTTGCATGGCGATCAAACTTTCCGGATGAAAACAAATCCACTACCGCTTGACCAGGTGATTATAGTCGTGCCGTATGATCATGTACGCGCTGACGAACAAACGCAGGCTATCAATTTGCGCGGATATCAGCTTCTTTCCTCTGATGAATTTTTATCCGGTAATGTAGACAGACTCATCAATCACCTTACAGGATACACCCATTTTTCATCTGAACAGGGCATCCGGATCCGTAGTAGTGATGAAGAGAATGCGCTCTTTATGATGGATGAAATTCCCGTATTTGATCCTTACCATTTTTATAACATCTTCACCCCATTCAATGGACATTATTTTAATTCGGTTGACGTATATAAAAACAACATACCGGTAGAATATGGCGGCCGCATCGACGGAATGATCAAAGTTGATTCCGAAACCAGCAGGAGCCATACATCACACCTGATCCTTGATTCGGATTTGCTCCTTTCATCCATGGCAGCCAATCTCAAGGTTACAGACAAACTGTCTTTCCATGCAGGTGGGAGAATATCCCATACAGGGATTTTGAATGCGGCACTTGCTGATACCAACACAATTAATTACAGAAATAGAGGTTTCCGCGAAAATAACGAATGGACAACTGTCCAACGACCTACATTTAATTTTTATGATATTAACCTGGGGCTCAATGCGCAGATCGGCCAACATAATCAATTGTACCTGTCGGGTTATAAAAGCAGTGATTATTTAGAAAACACATTTACCGCGGCATTCCAGTTTGATGATAACTTCCACCATCCGATTGATGTCACACAGACGATCAATAGCCGTGATGATTGGAATAATGAAGGACTTGCTGCTTTGCTGGAATCGCACATTAGTAAAAAGGCGCAACTCGATGTATCGGGGTATTATTCATTTTATAAAAAAGATATTTCATACATCTCCATGCTGGAAGAAAACCGCCAGGGCATAGTCAGGACATTCAGTAATGAAGGGCTGCAAAGCAGTCTTCTAAGGTCAGGTGGAATAAAAACAAAACTGAGTTATGAGCTCACTCCATATACCGGAATACAACTGGGTATTGATGTACAGCATCATGAAATTGAGCTGGTAGCAAAGGAAAATAATTCGCCCTATCTGCTCGAAGTACAGACAGAAGATGAGCAATCATTTTTTGGAGAATATAATTGGAAACTTGAAAATGGTTTCGGTGGAGCAGCAGGGACGCGCATTACACGATTGGAGAGTACTGGTAAAATGTACGTGCAGCCTAACCTGCGATTATTTTACCATATCACGGATGATGTTAGCCTGAAAGCCTCGTATTCAAATAACATACAAGCGCTGAGAGAGCTCACACTCGAAAACCGCTTTGGACGTGAAGTGGATTTTCTTGCATTGGCATCAGATGATAACGGCTACCCGGTATTGAATTCAGATAAGTTTATGATCGGGTCGCAGTTTGCAAAAAATTATTTTGCATTAGATGCAGAGTTGTATTACAAAAAAACAAATGGCCTGATCAGCGTGCGTGCAGCGATGCCTGATCCGGGTTTTGATAATAACGGACCTCCGGAAGATTTTTACGGTCTCTTTATTGGTGAAGGGTGGACAGCAGGATTAGATTTACTCGGTACGTACAAAAGAAAACGATTGGAAATATCACTCGCCTATACACTGAGTAAAATTTCCGAGCAATACGATATGCTGTTTCAGGGCACATCTTTTTCACCGAAAGAAGACAGGCGTCACCAGGTAAAATTTTCTTCGCAGTATCGCATGGGACATTTTACAGTGTCAGGCCTGGTAAACTATAAATCGAAAGCACCGTACATCAGCTTTATCCGGGTTGATGATCAAGGCCCTGGTGGTATCGGCAATATAAAACAGGAAAGTGTAGTTCAATACTTACCGTACTATTTCAGCCTTGACCTGGCGGTGGATTATGGATTTAAGATTCATAGCACCCAGGGGCAGGTGGGGGTCTCACTTCTCAATGCAACCAATCATGTCAATATCAATGACCTGCAGCACATTGGTCGTGTATCACGCGTCAGTCCGGGGGGAAAGGATGGAGTATACCATACCCAGCAAACAGAATTATTGGGCAGGACAATGAATGCCCACATCACTCTCAGGTTTTAGTGAGCGGGAATTTAGTTGTTTGAAAAGCGGAAGCGGATCAATAAATAATCACAGGCATGATCAGCATCATGACCTCCTCATGTTCCAGTTGCTCGTCAGGATAGATCAATACTGGTTTTGAAGGAACCGATAATGTGATGTGGATCTCTTCCTGACTTAAAGCATTCAACAACTCGATAAAGAAGCGTGCATTAAAAGCTACATCCATTGGATCCCCTTCAAATTCACAATTGAGTTGTTCGCTGGCTTCATTTGAAAAATCCATATCCTTCGTGGTGATCGTGAGACTGTTGTCTGCAAGACGGAAGAATACCTGGTTCGTAGTTCTGTTGGCAAAAATATTAATGCGTCGCAGTGC
>JANPKZ010000313.1:0-8510 GCA_031426295.1 Saprospiraceae bacterium | reverse complement strand
CTCGTCGAAGACTGGGGTGGTAAAATTCAATCATCAGATATTTCTGCGAAGACAGGATTGAAAGTCGATGAGCTTTTGGAAAAAATTATACTCGAAGCGGATATCCTCGATCTCAAAGCAAATCCGGATCGTCTCGCTGCAGGTACGGTAATTGAAGCCTCTCTTGATAAAGGACGCGGATATGTAACCAAACTACTTGTGCAGAATGGTAACCTCGCAGTAGGAGATATCATCGTATCAGGCGAGTATAGCGGTAAAGTAAAAGCCATGTTCAATGAGCGTGGTAAAAAAGTCAACAGCGTAGGTCCTTCAGCTCCGGTATTGGTGCTTGGTCTTAATGGTGCTCCACAGGCAGGTGAAAAATTTAAAGAATTTGAAAGTGAGCAGGATGCACGTTCAGTAGCAGCATACCGCGGACAAATCAATCGTGAACAGTCCAACAGGGCAAGCAAACGTATCTCACTTGATGAGATCGGACGTCGTCTTGCATTGGGTAGCTTCAAAGAACTTAACCTCATCATCAAAGGTGACGTGGATGGTTCGATCGAAGCTATGGCGGATTCACTTCAGAAACTCTCTATCGAAAGTATACAGGTCAATATCATACACCAGGCGGTGGGTCAGATTGTGGAATCAGATGTACTTCTGGCTTCTGCATCGGATGCGATCATCATCGGATTCCAGGTGCGTCCTTCTTTATCAGCGCGTAAGCTTGCAGAGAAAGAAGGTGTCGAGATCAAGATGTACTCGATCATCTACGAAGCGATCAACGAAATTAAAGCTGCCATCGAAGGGATGCTTGAACCCACCAAGGAAGAGAAGATCCTCGGGCAGGTGGAAGTTCGCGAGGTCTTCAAGATCAGCAAGGTTGGAACGGTTGCAGGATGTTTTGTACTGGAAGGTAAAGTCGCCCGGAACAATCATATCCGGATCGTCAGAGATGGTATCGTCGTGTATCCTACCAAGGAAAATGCACATGGCGAGCTCTCTACACTGAAGCGGTTCAAGGATGATGTGAAGGAAGTGAAAGCCGGTATGGAATGTGGTCTTACGATCCGAAACTACAATGATATCAAAGCAGCCGATATCATCGAAGTATACGAGATCAATGAAGTACGTCAGAAGCTTGACAACTGATCACCAAAGCAGACAGCGGTAGTTTTTCTTTAGCAGACTGGCTTGATGAGCATGTACTCCGGTACAATCATCCATCATTTATTACGGACGATCCTGTGTCGGTGCCGCATCGGTTTACATTGATGCAGGACATTGAGATCGCGGGATTCTTTGCGGCGATCATGGCATGGGGTCAGCGACCTACGATCATCCGCAAAGCAAATGAGCTGATGCAATTGATGGATGATGCACCGTATGCATTCATCCGTGATCATACAGAATCAGACAGGAAAGTTTTGTTGTCGTTTAAGCATCGTACCCTGCAACCCGATGATATCATTTATCTGGTGGATGTCCTGCAGCGATATTATCAGTCACATACAAGTCTTGAAGATGCATTTACGAAACAGCTGAATGAAGATGATGAGGATATGTATCCTTCACTGGCAGGCTTTCATACGATCATGTTTGATCATCCGGAGGTGATGGAACGCACGCGCAAACACATCTCTACTCCCGAACGAAAATCAAGCTGCAAGCGACTCAATATGTATTTGCGCTGGATGGTGCGAACAGATGACGCAGGGGTTGATTTTGGTCTTTGGAAAAAAATCAAACCGTCTCAATTGGTAATTCCCCTTGATCTCCATGTCGGCAATGTAGCACGAAAATTAGGTTTGTTACATCGTGCGCAAAATGACTGGCAAAGCGCCATCGAATTGACAAAAAAGCTTCGTGAATTTGATGTAAATGATCCGGTGAAATATGATTTCGCTCTCTTCGGAGCAGGTGTAAATCGTGATCCCGTCGATGTAAAGAAAGTCTCCCGCTGATCTCGCAGATTTTCGCAGATTGCTTTTGCAGAGAAGTAAAGACGCAGAGTTTGCAAAGAAAATCTCCCGCTGATCTCGCAGATTTCCGCAGAAATTCTCTCGCAGAGACGCTGAGACGCGGAGTCTAATCCCTGAGTACTGAATACCCTTCTACCATTCTTCCCTTCTTCCCTTACTCCTTTCTTCCCTTACTCCATGCCCTTCCATGCCCCTCCATTGCCCAGCCATGCGCCCTGCCCTGCCATGCAAGCCATGCCAACCATGCTCAATCCTCCTCCACAGGCTTCTTCCCATACGCAAGATCACCTGCATCACCAAGTCCCGGAACAATGTACGAGCGGCCGGTAAGCTCTTCATCTTCTTCTCCCACCCAAATGGTCGCATCGGGAAATTCAATAGCTACATATTCCAATCCTGCTGTGGAAGCAATAATAGATGCAATATGAATGCTATGTGGACGTCCATAATCGAGGAGTGCCTTTATCGCACGGACCATACTTGAACCCGTGGCGAGCATCGGATCGCAGATGATCAGGACTTTGCCTTCCAGGTCGGGGCTGCTGATGTATTCGATGCTGATCTCAAATGTCCCATCCTTGTGATGATGACGGAAAGCTGAGATGAACGCATTCTCGGCTGTATCAAAATAGGATAACATTCCTTCATGCATGGGGAGACCTGCTCTCATGATCGTCGCCAGCACCACCTGGTCCTTTAATTTTTTACAATCAGCTACGCCCAAAGGTGTCGTCACTTCCACTGGTATATAATCCAGGTGCTTGCTGATCTCATACGCCAGTATCTGACCAAAGCGGTACAGGTTGCGACGAAAGAGAACAGGATTAAGCTGGAGCTCCTCATCCCGGAGTTGGATCAGGTATTCAGCAGCGATCGAAGAATGTTGTGACAGTTTGTGGACCAAGAGTTGGGAGTTTTTTAGGATTTATGAAGATAGGCATTGAGGGTTGACAATGCTTTACTTTTTGTCAGATGCCACCCGTTATCTCATTTTTACCAGCGGAAATCGGGGAATTCAATCCAAAATCTCCCTATCTTCCGAATGTGAAAACATGGATTGCTGCAGGTTTTATCCTGTTCTTAATAAGTATCTCATCTGTTACTGCCCAGACTATTGTGGAGCCGAAGCAGATGGATTATAGTTCGGTGGGGATCCTGTACAACCAGGAACAAGTACTGGAGCTGCGTCCGCACAGCAATGGCGGAGCGTTAGCTGTCCATTTCGGAAAAATTCCTGCCTACTACAAGACGAAATATTACAATTTTGATATCGGCCTGCTTCGTCATCCAAAAGAATTCCGTCAGTCCATCACGTTCAATTCCGGAAATCCATTCACGCGCTCTGCCAACAGCTTTACATACGGCAAACAAAACAATGTGGTTGTTCTCCGTGGTGGGGTGGGCGAGAAGCGATATTTTTCTGATAAAGCAAAACGTCGTGGCGTTGCAGTCGGAGTGAATTATCAATTTGGCGCATCGCTCGGTATTACAAAACCATATTACTTACATCTGTCACGACTGGAGGATGATGGCTTTACAGATTATGTTTCTACAGAAAAATACAGTGAGGAGAATCGCGATCTCTTTTTGGATGATACCAAGATCATTGGTCCGGCAACCTTCTTTAAAGGCTTTGATGAGATCAGCATCATACCGGGTATCAATGCACGCGTAGGTGCACATTTCAGCTTAGGTGCATTTGACCAATATGTCAAAGCATTTGAAATGGGAATCCAGATCGATGCATTTGTGCGGAAAGTACCGATCATGATCATCGATAATAACACGCCAGTGTTTATTAATGGGTATTTGTCTTTTCAGATCGGCAAGCGGGAATAAACTAATAGTTAATAGTTAAAAACTAAAAGTTAATAGTTTTTATTTTTTCCAATTTCCAATTTCCAATTGTGCTTGGTGTCTAGCGAGACAAATCCAACCTCAATTCATTTCAAAGGTCAGGGTCACCTTGTAATTCAAAGTTGTATTATCAAAGGATGAATCAGGTAATCGATCACAGCATCCGCCATTCAAATCTTCTATATTATAAATTTTACCGAGGGTCTTCCTGGCTTCAGAAGCTAGTGCCTTTGCCTTCTGGTGTGCATCCGCCATAGCTGCTTTAGAAAGTTCAGTTGCTACGTTTGCAAAGTTTTGGTTGTACGAATATTTTAAATCAGCGATACGGACACCATGAGCGCTGATAGCTAATAATTTTTCGGCTGTTTTTACATCAGGTGTCCGAAGAATATATTCTTTGGAAGGATAGCTAGATACATTGGCCTGGGGACGAATACTGGGAGACAATTTGTCTTCTGTAATTCCAAGTGTAAATAATTCCTCCAGGAAATTCGTATACGCTGCTTCAAACGGAACATACATTTGGTTATTTGCTGCATCAGCCTTTTGTTCAGATATAACTATGGTGGCTACGACTCCGGATGCTGTAAATTCTTTTTGTGCCGTCCCGACTACCCGAATATATTGTTCTGTGTTTTGTGATTTTAATGTGATTGCACTTAGCAGTATCAGGGGCAGGATAATGTAATGTTTCATTGGTTTTTTATTTGTTTTTATAATAATATTAGTCATTCACTCCATGCAATCCATGCAAGCCCAGCAATACATGATTATTTAGTCGCGCAAAGACGCAAGGTTCGCAAAGAAAATATTCACTGAGGTGCAAAGTCATCAGAATAATTTCCCGCAGATCACGCAGATTTTCGCAGAATTTTTTACTCACAACTCACGATTCACGATTCACGATTCACGATTCACGATTCACGATTCACGATCTCCGCTCGCACTCTTCCGGTTAAACCAATAATAAAACGGCACCCCCGTAAGTATCAGGATCAACCCGAATATCGCTTCCCTTGGCTGCGTTATGATCGTATTTAAAAATAAAGCGATACAGAACAACACCACAAAACCCGGTACGAACGGATAACCCCACACTTTGTAAGGTCTATGTGCATCCGGCATTTTTTTACGGAGAATAAAGACTCCATATGCGGTCAATCCATAATAAATAAAAATGGCAAAAATGATCATGTCAGTCAACTGATCAAAGGTGCCGGAGAAAACAAGCAAACATGCCCATAACCCTTGTGTCCAGATCGCATTCGCCGGAACATGCGACGCATTTAATTTTGCTGAAGATTTAAAAAACAAACCTTCCTTCGCCATGGCATAGTATGTACGTGCACTGGAGTAAACAGTCGCGTGTGTACAACCCAGCGTGGTGATCAGGATGAGAATGGAAATAAATACTGCGCCTTTCTCCCCCCAAAAAATGCGAACAGCCTCAATAGCTGCAATCTTATCTCCTGAGAGGTGAAGATCTTTTATCTGATCTACTGACAGTAAAGAGAGATACGTCATATTGACCAGCAGGTAAATGCCAATCACGACCAGGATTCCGATCGTAATGCCTTTTGGAATATTCCTGTGCGCATCTTTTATTTCCCCGCCAATAAATCCAACGGATGTCCATCCCTGGTATGCCCAGAATGCTCCCAACATGGCGGTGAATAAAGAACTAATCGTGATGGTGGAATTATCCGTGGTAGCAAAATCAAAGCTTTGCGAAATATTGGAATGATCACTGGTCAACCCAAAGAAGACGACAATCCCAATGCCGATATAGATAAGCCAGAGAATAATACTGCTGATGTTTGCACCATATTTAATACTCCGTGTATTTACAAAACTGAGGAGAATAATGAGCGTAATAGCAATGAGCTTGATCGAAAATCCTTCGAATGGATAAAAAACACCAAACAGATCAAAATCACTCAGGTGTGTAAGCAGTGGTGGCAATTCCACCAGAGAATTTAATGACTGCGCGAATACATAAGAGAGTGAAGAAATCGCAGCCGTCTGAATAATCGAAAAGGATGACCAACCGAATATGTAGGATGTAAACCGGTTATAGATCTTCTTGTAATACGCATAATCGCCTCCGGTATCTGCCAGCAAACCTGCTACTTCTGCATAGCTCAATACGGCCAGCAGGGTTATAATACCTCCAATCACCCATGCCACAAGTACCCACCCGGAAGAGCTCAGCTCGTTGGTCATCGGGGCTACTTTTTTGTAGACACCTGACCCGATGATATTTGCGATCATGACAACAATGACATATCGCAGGCCGAGTGAACGGGTCAAAGTAGGAGAACTCATAGTTGGTTGGTTAGCAATGAACCTGTAAAATGAGAAAAATTACACTTAATGAAGCCGCCTTTTTTTAGTCATGCCACCAATCGTATCCTTGATACTATTCATCACGATGAATGCATTAGCATCAATCTTATGGATCTCATTTTTGAGTGTGCTGATCTCGAGACGGGTGATGACGGTATAGATGATCTTTAGCTCCTGTTTTTTCTCACCTGATTTTCCATATCCACGTTCGCCTTTGTAGACGGTGACACCGGAATTGAGTTCGTACGCGATCATTTCACGGATCTCATCTGCCTTATTTGAAATGATCGTGACGCCGGTATACTCCTCAATCCCTTCGATGATAAAGTCTACGGTTTTTGAAGCGGACAGGTAGGTGAGCATGGCATATAAAGCCGTTTCCACCGACAGCAGGTAGGCAGCAAAAGAAAAGATGATCACATTAATGATCAGGATGATATCTCCAATGGATACCCCTGCGTTTCGGCTGATGGAGATCGCCAGTACTTCCGTACCATCGATGACTGCTCCACCGCGCATCGCCATACCAATACCCGCGCCAAGGAAAAATCCACCAAAGACTGCGATAAGTAATTTATCATTTGTGATTTCCGGATAGGGTAAAACGGCAATCGCCACAGCCAGCCCCGTAATAGCGAGTATTGTCTTGACAGCAAATTTTTTCCCAATGGCTCTGATCCCAAATAGAATGAATGGGATATTCACAAGGACGATCAGGAGTGCCAGAGGTATACCCGTTAACTGTGAAATCAGCAGAGATATGCCTGTTGCACCACCATCAATAAATCCATTGGACAGCAGAAAGCCCTTAAGGCCAAAACCTGCGGATAGAATGCCAAGTACGATCAGGAATACATCCCGAATCGTGTCCCGGATAATGAGCTTAAACTCATACATCCCACGCGCGATATCATATTTGGAGTAGACCTTAGTTTCCGGATTGTCCTTGTACTTGTGATCCAGTACAAATCGGGTGATCATGCGGGTCCAGAAGGGCGTCATCTCTCTTTTCATATATCTCGGGTCGGCTTGACTCTAATATAGAAAAAAACGGAGGAGACAGATGGCTAGAGTGCAGGGAGTCCCGTCAATCTCATTGGAATTTTAATGGAGACAGAGGATTTCAGTATACGGTAAAAGTGGTAAGAGTGGTAAAGGTGGTAAAATGGGTTCAGCCTTAGCCTTAGCCTTAACCAAAGCCTCAGCCTTAGCCTTAGCCTTAGCCTCAGCCTTAGCCTTAGCCTTAGCCTTTCCCAGCCGCAGCTTTTTCTTCCTTCCTTCTTTTGATCCTGCTCTGCAGCATCTTAAAGGCAACGGGAAGGACTGAAACGAAGATGATTCCAAGGACGATCCATTCGAGATCTTCGGTGAGATCGTAGTTGAACTGCTTGAGCAGCAGTTCATTAAGATAGCGCCCAGCCAGCATCATGCTGAATACCCATACAAAAGCACTGATCGTGGAGATGCCGGTAAATTTCTTTTTGTCCATCTGCACGATACCCGCCACGATAGGTGCAAACGTCCTCACAAACGGCAGGAACCTGGCCAGGAAAATGGCGCCCGCGCCATGATCTTCATAAAAAAGCCTTGCCTGCTGAAGATAGTGCTGTTTGAAGTACCAGCGATCTTTCCAGGTATACATGGCAGGTCCAATTTTGCGTCCGAACCAATACCCAACCTGGTTACCCAGAATAGCGCAAATGGATATGATCGCCATAATTACTACAAACGGGATATTGAAAAAACCTTTCACCAGGCTTTCCCATGCAACGCCGGCTACAAAGAGCAGCGAGTCACCGGGGAGAAAGAAGCCCATGAATAAGCCTGTCTCGGCAAAAACAATGAGCATAATGATCCATACGCCTCCATGCTCCACATACCATTGCGGCTGAAGTAATGAATGCCAGTCAAAATCAGTCATTTATATCTGTTTGGTCGTTGGAAGGCCGCAATATCAGGAATGTTCTTGAATCTTTTACGCCATTGCGGTTGACGGAAAAGGCCGTTATCTATAATACCCCAGCGGTATTATTGTTTAAAAAACTTCGAAAGAAGCTGTTTCCGGCCACCCGGATCCTGTATCAGAAGGAAATACAACCCGGATCGCAGTCCTGAAACATCCAGCGTATCATCAGTAGCCTTGCCCGTCCGGAGCATCAGTCCGTCAGAGGTATAGATCGAGTAGTGATGTCCTTTGAATTTACTTTCGACTCTCAGATACTGGTCGGCCGGATTGGGATACGTAAAAGAGATATCAATGTCCGGATCTTTTACATCCAGGATCAGGTCATCAAAAAGCCATTCATACACATCCGGAAATTCACGGGCCCAGTACCATTC
>JANPKZ010000312.1:0-6127 GCA_031426295.1 Saprospiraceae bacterium | reverse complement strand
AACATCGCAGAGGTTGCGATCGCGGTGGCCAATGGTGACATGTCCAAAAAAATTACGGTTGACGTACGTGGAGAAATTCTTCAGTTGAAAGAAACACTCAACACGATGGTAGATCAGCTGCGAGCCTTCGCCTCTGAGGTAACACGTGTTGCGCGTGAAGTAGGTACTGACGGAAAATTGGGAGGACAAGCTTTCGTGCCTGGTGTTGCCGGTACTTGGAAAGACTTGACAGACTCTGTAAATCAAATGACGGGTAACCTTACAGCACAGGTGAGGAACATTGCACAGGTAACAAAAGCCGTGGCATCAGGTGACTTGTCAAAAACAGTTGCCATCGACGTAAAAGGTGAGATCCTCGATTTGAAAAATACCATCAACACGATGGTGGAACAGCTCAACTCATTTGCATTCGAAGTAACACGTGTTGCGCGTGAAGTAGGTACTGAAGGAAAACTCGGAGGACAAGCAGAAGTAAAAGGTGTTGCCGGTACATGGAAAGATTTAACGGACAGCGTGAATATGATGGCATCGAATCTTACGGGCCAGGTGCGTGGTATAGCAAAAGTTGTAACATCCGTTGCAACAGGTAACCTTCGTCAAAAACTTTCCATCAATGCAAAAGGTGAAGTAGCACAATTGACAGATACGATCAATGAAATGATTGAAACGCTTGCTGTATTCGGTGACCAGGTATCAACGGTTGCGAGAGAGGTTGGTGTAAATGGTAAGTTGGGAGGTCAGGCTTCTGTTCCAGGTGCATCCGGTATCTGGAAAAATCTTACAGAGAATGTAAATCAGCTCGCAGAAAACTTAACAACACAAGTTCGTGCGATTGCGGAAGTTGCATCTGCGGTAACGAAAGGTGACTTGACACGAACGATCCGCGTTGAAGCGAAAGGTGAAGTAGAGTCGTTGAAAGACACGATCAACCAGATGATCGCTAACCTGAAGGAAACAACATTACGTAACCAGGAACAAGGATGGCTGAAATCCAACCTTGCGAAGTTTACACAGATGTTGCAGGGACAACGTGATTTGAATACAGTTACAAAACGTATCCTTTCAGAACTTGCGCAGGTGGTAGATGCCCACTATGGTACGTTCTACATTTTAAAACAGGATGGGGAAACGCTGGCCCGCACGCTTGAATTATTTGCCGCGTATGGTTACATAGAGGATAAAAACATTCCCCGTGAATTTAAAATGAATGAAGGTCTTATTGGCCAGGTAGCTTTTGAGAAAGAAAGAATTTTGATCTCGAATGTACCGCGTGACTATATCAAGATCACATCCAGTCTGGGTCGTGCAAAACCAGCTAACCTGATCATCCTGCCAGTACTTTTTGAAAATAAAGTAAAAGCAGTTATAGAATTGGCGTCTCTTGATAAATTCAGTGAAACACACCTGGAGCTACTTAGTCAACTTACGGAATCTATTGGTATCGTATTGAACACGATTGAAACGAATTCACGTACTGAAGGTCTTCTTTCACAATCACAGTCTCTGGCAGGTGAGCTTAAGCTTCAGCAGGAAGAGCTGAGCCGTACGAACGATGAACTCCAGGATAAAGCACTACTTCTCGTCAAACAAAAAGACGAAGTGGAGGCGAAGAATAAAGAGGTAGAGGAAGCACGTAAGTCCCTGGAAGAAAAAGCAGAGCAGCTTACTCTGACATCGAAGTACAAATCAGAATTCCTTGCAAACATGTCGCATGAGTTGCGTACACCACTCAACAGTTTACTCATCCTTGCACAACAGTTGTATGAAAATGTGGAAGGTAACCTAAACGAAAAACAGATCCGTTATGCGAAGACGATCCACTCATGCGGCGATGACCTGATCCAGTTGATCAATGACATCCTCGACCTGAGTAAAGTGGAATCTGGTTTCATTACGGCCAACTTTATGCCTGTCCGTTTTTCAGAAATTGCGGGATTTGTGGAAACGACATTTAAACCTATTTCTGAAGCGCGTCATTTACGTTTTACAATAGATACTGATTCATCACTACCTGAGTTCATTGAAACGGACAGTCAGCGTCTTAACCAGATTCTTAAAAACCTTCTTTCCAACTCCTTTAAGTTTACTGAGAAAGGCGAGGTGCGGCTGAAAATTTATAAGGCAAACAGAAACTGGAAACAAGGGTACAATCCCACACTTGATGCTTCTTCCAAAGTGGTAGCATTTGCGATCACAGATACAGGTATCGGTATTCCTCAGGAAAAGCAGAACATCATCTTTGAAGCTTTCCAGCAGGCGGAAGGTTCCACTTCACGTAAGTACGGTGGAACAGGTTTAGGACTTTCAATCAGTCGGGGTCTGGCAGAACTTCTTGGTGGTACGATCGAGCTCGAAAGTGAAATAGGGCAGGGTAGTACGTTTACACTATTCCTACCGGTTGAATCAACACTTGGCATGTCTGTCAACCAACTACCTGATCCAGGGAATTATGAACAGATTGAACTTGGTGATATAAGCAACCTCCTGAGTTCGATGCGCCTTGCTACAGATGTCGTGGATGCAAATCTCAACCTGGTCAATGAAATGATCAATGAGACCGGTGATGACCGCACGAATATTCAGCCACATGATCTGGTCGTCCTGATTGTCGAAGATGATTTGCGGTTTGGTAAGATCCTGATCGAACGTGCACACCAGATGGGATTGAAAGCCATAATTGCCATCAGCTATATTGAGGTGTTTGATTTTATAAATCGATTCTCACCTATCGCCATTACACTTGATGTGAAACTGCCTGATACCAGTGGCTGGAAGATCTTAAACCTGTTGAGAAATGATCTTAAATACCGTCATATTCCAATTCACCTGGTATCCGGAGAAGAAAACCGTGCACTGGCATTACGAAGAGGAGGAAGAAGTTTCTTGTTGAAGCCACTTGAAAATGAAGCATTGACGGAGCTCTTCAATGATATCGTCACTTTCCATAAAAAGCAGGTTAAGAATGTGTTGATCGTGGAAGATTCAGAACTCGATGCTTCGCAGATTGCCAGGATGCTGGATGATGATCACCTGTTAGTAGACATTGTTGACACTGGTGAAAAATCCCTGGAGGCTGTCCGTACAAGAGGGTATGATTGTATCATCCTTGATTACACATTACCTGACATTAATGGAATTGATCTGCTCAATAAGCTGGGTGATGTTAAGAAAAAAATTACGCCTGTTATTGTGTATTCAGCAAAGGATTTTAATAAATCGGAACTGACACAATTACACCGCACATCGAACAGCATCCTGTTAAAAGGAGTCAATTCTTTGGAAAATTTGTTGGAAGAAGTTGTATTCCATACACACATCAATCACCAGGCGCTGGCAACAGACAAGCGAAAAGTGATTGAAAATATTCGCTCTAAAGAGGATATTCTGACTGCGAAAAACATTTTGGTTGTCGATGATGATATTCGGAACCTGTTTGCACTTACGACAGTATTCGAGCGTTACAACATCAATGTCATCACAGCGGAGAGTGGGAAGGAAGCGATCAACATCCTGAATGAAAATCCAACGATAGATATGGTCCTGATGGATATTATGATGCCGGAAATGGATGGATATGAGACCACGCAGAAAATACGACGTGAACACAAGAACAGCTTGCTACCGATTATCGCAGTGACGGCAAAGGCGATGAAGGGTGACCGGCAAAAATGTATTGACGCAGGAGCATCTGATTATATCACGAAACCACTCAAAATAGATCAATTACTCTCTCTCATGCGGGTATGGTTCTATAAATAAACCAGGATGGCCAAAATATTAGCAATTGATGACCGGGAGGATAACCTTCTTTCAATCCAATCTCTTCTCGAGCCGGAAGGGTATGTGATCATAAAAGCCAGGTCCGGACGTGAGGCGTTAAAGATCCTCCTGACAGAATTTGACTTTGCCCTTATACTGATGGACGTTCAAATGCCAAATCTGAATGGATTCGAAACAGCATCCATGATCTATGAACGTGAAAAGCTTAGACACATCCCCATCATTTTTATCACTGCCAATAATTATGGTGATGAAAATATTTTTAAAGGATACAAATCAGGTGCGGTGGATTATATCTATAAGCCGATCAATCCCGATTTCCTCAAAGCAAAAGTTTCTGTCTTTGTAGATCTCTACCGGAAAAATTATCAGCTGATCCAGCAGGAGCAAAAATTAATTTCGATTAATAAAAGTCTTGAGATCGAGATCACTGAACACAAGATGTCCGAGGAGAAAGTAAAAGCGCTGAACCTGGAATTGCTCAAGAACATAGATAAGCTGGAAGCCGCTAATAAAGATCTTGACAGGTTTGCATTCATGGCATCACATGACCTGCAGGAACCATTGAGGAAAATTTTAACATTCAGTGAAAGGCTCAATACCAAATATGGGACTCAGCTGGATGAAGAAGGAGCACGATACATCAATCGAATACGCTCTGCAACAGAACGTTTGCAAACACTGATCAAAGATATCATGACGTTTGCAAAAATTTCTATGGAGAAAAGCTCCTTTGAGAAGATTGATCTCAATGCATTGGTGCACGAAGTGATTACAGAGATGGAATCCACGATCCTGGAAAAAAATGCAAAAGTCGAACTGGAATCATTACCGGAGATGTACATCAATCCGTCACTGATGAGGCCATTATTTTACAACCTCATCCATAATGCATTAAAATATGCCAGGGCCAATGTCGATCCTGTCATCCGCATCTACAGTGAGCCTGATCCTATCCTGGTAGAACTGAGTCCAAATGGAGATGGATATTCGTATTACAGAATTTATGTAAAGGATAACGGGATCGGATTTGACCAGAAGTATGCCGAGCAGATCTTTGAGATGTTTAAACGATTGCATCATCATGATGAATATGAGGGTACGGGTATTGGTTTGGCATTTTGCAAAAAGATCGTAGAACAGCATGATGGATTTATTTCTGCACGGAGCGAGCCCGATCAGGGGGCTACCTTCATCGTTTCCCTGCCTTCAAAACCTGCCTTGAAAAAGGAAAAGGAACCAGCAGGTATTCATTAGCCCAAGCGGGATGTTTGGGTAAACCGGGAATAAATACCTATATATGTGGGGAAATAGCGTTTTATTTTCCTTATGGAACATGGTGTAACAGCTGATTTATTTGTGCTCCTGGCAGATGACGATGCGGACGACCGTATGTTTTTTCAGGATGCCATTGAAGAGATTGAGTTGAAAATTAACCTTGTCACAGTCAAGGATGGTCAGGAACTTATGTCTTTTCTGGAGCGAGATACCATCATGGTTCCACATGTTCTCTTCCTTGATCTGAATATGCCGTTTAAGAATGGGCTGCAATGTTTGCAGGACATTCGTTGCAATAATACCTTCAATGACATTTGCGTCGTACTCTATTCGACTACAGCTCGTCAGGCTGATATCGATGAAGGTTTTGAACGTGGGGCTAACTTTTTTGTACATAAGCCAAGTTCCTTTACCGATCTGAAGCGGATCCTAACTGCCATCTTTACGGTTGATCTCAAGAGTTGTCAGAAACCGGAGAAAGAAACTTTCTTTTTTAAAGCGTGATGATGAAGTCTGGGATCCATGCATTTATGTTCATGTCCTGATCCATGAGTCTACTCCGAAAACTTGCAGGTGAAACTGCTATTTATGGGCTGGGTTCGATCCTGAGCCGGGTCCTGAATTATGTCCTTTTTACATTTTACCTCACTCGTGTCTTCAATGCGGAGCCTGACCAGTTTGGGATTTACAAGGAGCTGTATTTTTTTGTCGCCATTTTCCTGATCGTATTGTCCTTCCGGATGGAAACGACCTATTTCCGGTATGCCAAAGAAAATCGTTCGGCAGTTACGATGATGTCTATGACATTCCTTACAGTATTGTCCGGATTGTTTTTAGCGGGTGTCTGGATTTTTAAAAACCAAATTGCAGCAGCACTTGATTATCCTTCCATGGCTACACATCTAGTGATGCTGGGATGGGTTTTATTTTTTGATGTATTGAGTGCTGTACCATTTGCAAGTCTGCGGCATCAGAATAAACCATGGATGTTCCTGGGATTAAAATTGGGTTCCATCATTGTGAACCTGGTTTTTGTGTTGTTCTTCCTGGAGGTGTTACCGGGTCTTTC
>JANPKZ010000311.1:0-2380 GCA_031426295.1 Saprospiraceae bacterium | reverse complement strand
CTGGGTCAGGGTGATGCAGGTTCTGCATTGGTGTTTCTTTCCATCTTCATTGTATTGTTCCGCGAAGGACTTGCAATATGGATACCTGTGTTGTTTTTTATCCTGGCATTACTTTTTATCCTTACGCTCAAATTTGGAATACTGGTCACAATTCCATTGCTGCTGTTTGCCGGCAGCATCTTCCTGCTGAGCAGCCTGAAACGAAATCAACAACACGTGCTGGTCAGCCTCGGCATTTTATTTGTATCCATTGTTTTGGGTATTATGGGTTTTCTGAAACCAGTAATAGCTCTTGCAGGAATGTATATGCTTTATGCGATCATAGAAAGTTTTCGTGCTGGACAGACGCGTCAGATTGTTTTGTTATCGACTGGCATGATCCTGATGTTTGGTTTTGCATTCGGGAGCAACTATATTTTTGACAATGTACTGGAGCCACATCAGCAGGACCGTATCAATGTGTGGCTAAAGCCAGAAGATTGTGATCCGAGAGGATCATTGTACAATATTCTGCAATCCAAGATTGCGATAGGTTCAGGTGGATTCTCCGGTAAAGGATATCTGGAAGGCACGATGACAAAGCTCAATTATGTGCCGGAGCAGAGTACGGATTTCATCTATAGTATCATTGGGGAAGAGCATGGCTTCATTGGGTCTGTGGCCGTGATAGTATTATTCATGATCCTGATGTTGCGGGTGGTGGACATCGGAGAGCGTGCGCGTATGTCATTTATTCGCCATTATTCCTTTGGGGTATTAGGTGTGTTGTTCACCCACGTCCTGGTCAATATTGGTATGACCATGGGTTTAATGCCCGTAATTGGTATTCCCCTTCCTTTCATCAGCTCGGGTGGATCCTCTCTGATTGGATTCGGACTCCTGGTAGGAGTGCTCTTAAGTATGGACACCAGCTGGATGAGGTCGAGAAGAGCTGTCTGAGCACTATCTTAGGGTTTTCATTCCTTTACTTCAATCGACTATACATGGGTACAATTCGCGTAGGTATTACCGTTGGTGACATCAATGGCATCGGGCTTGAGGTGATCATCAAGAGCTTATCCCATCCGTCTGTAACCCAATTGTGCACACCTGTGATCTACGGATCCAGCAAAGTGGTGAGTTATCATAAAAACATTGTTAATCCGCCTGAATTTTCATTCCATACCACCAGTGGTGGTGACAAGATCTATCACCAGAAGATCAATGTTGTCAATTGCTGGCAGGACTCAGTCAATATCGCATTAGGAAAAGAAACAGAAGAAGGTGGACGCTTTGCGCACATTTCTTTGGACCATGCGGTCAGGGACATGAAAGAAGGCCACATTGATGTACTCGTTACAGCTCCGATCAGTAAGAATGCAATGCAGATGGCGGGCTTTCAATATCCTGGTCATACAGAATACCTGGCGCATGAGTTTGGTGTTAAAGAAGGTCTGATGATGATGGTCAGTGATACACTGAAAGTTGCGCTGGCAACTACACATATACCCTTACAAAAAGTATCTGCTTCAATCACCAAAGAGTTGATCAGATCCAGGATTGATATTCTGTTAAAAACGATGGAGATTGATTTTGGAATTGCCAAACCCGTGATTGCAGTGCTGGGTCTTAATCCTCATGCGGGAGAAAATGGAATGCTGGGCAGAGAAGATGAGGACATTATCCGTCCGGCTATCATAGAAGCTAAAAAGTCTGGTGAATTGATCATGGGCCCGTATCCGGCAGATGGATTTTTTGGTTCCATGCATCATGCAAAGTTTAATGCTGTGTTGTCAATGTATCATGACCAGGGTTTGATCCCATTCAAAATGCTCCATTTCCATGATGGGGTCAATTTTACTGCGGGTCTTCCTTTCGTTCGCACCTCTCCGGATCATGGTACGGCTTATGAGATTGCCGGGAAAAATGAAGCAGATCCATCCTCTTTCAAGGCAGCACTCTTCGCTGCAATTGACATTTTCAAATCACGTGAGCGGTATCGCAAGGACAATGCAAATGCGGTAAGAAAAATGCCAAAGCCGTCCGAGATGCCGGAAGAAATATAAAATAGGATTGCGTGAGATTGGTTTACCCGGGATACGGGGGCTTTGGCTACTGAATAATGAACCTCTTAAGCGTAGGCTATATCGTCATCAATTGGTCGATTGACTCGTATTGATTGTTTCTTGTTGTACTGGTTTTTGTATGTATTGGATGGTATAAAAATCATATTCATACAGGTCATACAGTTCGATTGTACTGATCAGTTTTTCTGCATACTTGCAATCTGTAGCATAGCCACACATCTCCAGACCTTCCGCCCATTTTTTGTATTCGGTTTTATCATAGCCGAACAAAACGCTGTAATGTTCCGTCATCATCAGGAATGTACTGTGATCTT
>JANPKZ010000310.1:0-4395 GCA_031426295.1 Saprospiraceae bacterium | reverse complement strand
CATATCAGGGTTCTGCAATAGCATTAGGGAGTTTTCAGCCATTGTTTCCACATCACCAATATCGGCCAGGAAACCCGTGACACCCTGGACATTCACCTCAGGTAAGCCACCAGCGTTAGATGAAATGACAGGTACTTCACATGCCATGGCTTCCAGCGCCGCCAGACCAAAACTTTCATTGGAGGAAGGAATAATAAAGAGATCAGCTACAGCAAGAATTTCTTCGATGGCATCCTGCTTTCCCAGAAAGCGAACATGCTCATAAAGACCTATCTCCCTACAAAGCCGTTCGAGTTTTGGCCGTTCCGGACCGTCACCTACCAGCAGTAGTTTCGCTGGTATTTGTTTTAACACAATGGCAAATGTGTAGATGACATCTTCTATCCTCTTCACCTTGCGGAAATTACTGGTGTGTACCAGTATCTTTTCACCGGCAGGGGCAATGGCCATCCGGAAATGATCTTTATTGGTGCGGCTAAAACGCGAGAAGTCAATAAAATTATAGATCACTTCGATTTCCTGGTTGATCTTCAACTGTTCGCAGGTCTGTTGTTTCAAATGTTGGGATACTGCTGTGACACCATCACTTTGGTTGATACTAAATGCTACCACTGGAGCAAAAGACCGGTCACTGCCTACCAGGGTAACATCAGTACCGTGCAAGGTCGTCACAACCGGGATATGGATATCTTCCGAAGCCAGGATCTGTTTTGCCAGGTAGGCTACCGTGGCATGCGGGATAGCATAATGCACATGCAGCAGATCCAGCTTCTCATATTTCACAACATCGACCAGCTTGCTGGTCAGGGTGGTGTCATAAGGAGTGTAATCAAAAAGCGGGTATTCTTCAGTATTCACCTCGTGGAAATAGACATTTTCACGGAAGTGCGTTAACCGGGCAGGTCGCTTATAGGTGATAAAATGGATCTGATGTCCTTTGGCAGCCAGGGCAAGACCTAATTCTGTAGCCACGACACCACTACCTCCATAGGTAGGGTAACAAACAATACCAATACGCATGCGTGTTGAATTCTAGATGAAGAGGAAAAAGGCCGAGTTCTGGTCTATGCCATTGCAAAACAATATAATTCTGATTACTGTTGTGAGTGCGGAGGCAAGAAAATATCCCGTATCATCGCTTTTTTTAAACCAGCCCGTGGGAATCTATAGTATCAGCGACCTGGCCGAGCTTACCGGCGTTAAGACTCATACGTTACGCGTATGGGAAAAACGCTATGGTTTATTGCAACCTCAGCGAACCGATAGTAATATTCGCTACTACGAGGACAAGGACCTCCAGAGGTTACGATTAGTACAGAAACTCAATGCCAATGGCGTCAGGATATCCCGTATTGCGGGTATGACAGCAACTGAGATGGAAGCTGAATGCCGGTGCATCTCTAAGGGCCATGAAGTGAATGAGGAAAAGCTAAGTACTGCCCTCATTAACCTTGATGTGACCACCATGGACACCATCCTCGATGAATCTATCCGGGATCACGGATTTGAATCCACACTGGTGAATCTCATCCTTCCCTTTCTAAACAAAATGGAAGTCCTCTGGCTCTCCGGCAATATCGAAGAATCACATGAAGCGACTTTCTCTGAGCTGGTCAAGCGCAAGACGATCCGTGAGATTGATAAAATGCCGCATAATTGTTCCGGACCAAAAGTGATCATGTTTTTACCCGAAGGCAACCAGGAGGAATTGAGTCATCTTTTCCTTCATTACTTTCTGCGTCAGCAAGGACTTTGCATCACAGATATTGGTTGTGAGAAAAATATTGACTGCGTTTGCTCCGCGCTGAAACAACGTTCTTTTGAATGTGTGATCGTTGTGAATGCAGATGCGGTACACTGGCAGTTTGGATCGTTTATCCAAAACCTTTCTACACGGACAGACGTGCCGATTATTGTTTCCGGCCGGGCCTCCGGAGAGGACTGGCATAAAGAAAATCCCCAGATCATTGTAATCGATTCGATCGAAGAGACGATCAGGTACATGAGCAGGCTTAAAGAAAATCTCCAAAATCACTTGTCATGAAACCAAAAAACATTTATATGAAAAAGATCCTTTTTTTAAGTGTCCTGATTACCGGTATTGCATTCACTTCCTGCAAACCAAAAACCAGTACAGAAGTAAAAGTTGACGGAACTGAGACCACCGCATCAACACTTGATGGAACATATACCATTGATGTAGCCAACAGCCAGATCAAATGGCAGGGAGCAAAACCAACAGGTGTGCATAATGGCATCGTGCCAATATCTGGTGGAAGTATAATGATCCGCGAAGGAAATATCTCCGGCGGCCAGATCGATATCGACATGCAAGGTATCGTCGTAACGGACCTTGAGGGAGATATGAAAAACAGCCTGGAAGGACATCTCAAGGGTACAGAGGCAGGCAAAGAACAGGACTTTTTCAATGTAGATAAATTTCCAAAGGCAACTTATGTGATCAATTCGTCGGCTGTGCTGGCAAATGATCCTGAAGCTACACACCTGGTGAATGGAACACTTACGATTAAGGATATTTCTAAACCTGTCAACTTTAAGGCTAAAGTAACAGGTGATGGTAACACGGTAACAGCAACAACTCCTCAGTTTTCTGTGGACCGTACTGAATTTGATATCAAATTCAAGTCTGCTAAATTTTTTAATAACCTGCAGGATGATTTCGTCAACGATGAATTCAAGCTGGAAATTAATGTAACTGCGAAAAAGTAAAGTAAGACGAAGGCTGAGGCGAAGGCGAAGGCTAAGGATCTGTCATAATAAAAACGCATTAGCCGGTTTAGGGATTCAGTTTCCTAACCGGCTTTTCTTTTCTAGCTCATTTGCATGAAATGCCATTGAAGGGCTATGATGGTTTTTGCATCGCCTACTTTCTGGGATGCCATCCATGACATGGCTTCATCTTTGGGGATACGGATCAGTTCGATGTCTTCATCTTCATCAGCTGCACCGCCGCCATTATTTATTTTTGTCAGCTCGTCGACTTCCGCAAGGAAGATGGTTACCTTCTCGTTCATGATACCAGGGCTTACGTAGCAAGTTGTGATCATTTGCATTCGTAAGGATTTGTATCCGATTTCTTCTTCAACTTCCCGCTCAGCAGCTTTCTCCAGTTCTTCACCAGGTTTAACCCCTCCTGCAACAATCTCAATCATCCATGGATCCATATCATGGTGACATAACGGATAGCGAAACTGCCGAACCAGTATATATTCATCGCGTGATACATGGTATACAAGGACCGCGATAGCACCATCCTTTTCCATACTAAACCGGTCCACAACTTCGGACATAGTGCCATCAAAATGTTCGAAACACACTTTGGATTTGTACACTGTGAAAAAATCTTTCATGAGGATCTCTTCTTCCCGGATATCTACTTTCATATATGATGATGGTCTGAAATAGTGAATATGATTTTTTTGAAAAAAGAAATGATCAGATGTTGGGATCTGCGCGCAATGATAGCCAATTGGAACAAGGAGACTAAAAAAATGTTAGGTTGCGATAATGTCCCGACGTGAAAATTCCATGCCTGAGATGGATCAGGCACCTGCCAAAGGTTTTGTTGAAAGTCTCCGGTCGCTGAAATTGCTGGTACCGTTTTTCCGGATGATCTGGAAGACATCTCCCTCTCTCACATTTACTAATATTATTTTCCGGCTTTTTAAGTCCGCTATTCCACTGGGGCAACTATACGTTGGTAAACTCATTATTGACGAAGTTATCCGTCTGATCAGTGCTGACACGAAAGATTATGATCAACTCTGGACATGGGTGGCAATCGAACTTGGACTCGCAGTTTTTTCTGAAATATTCAACCGGCTGATCAGCCTGACAGATGCTTTGCTGGGTGATCTTTACTCTAATCATTCCTCAATCGAACTGATGCATAAGGCAGCATCGCTGGACCTGATGATGTTTGAGGACAGTGAATTTTATGATAAACTCGAAAGAGCGCGTCGTCAGACCACCGGACGTGTAGTGCTGATGTCGATGGTCTTGAGTCAGCTACAGGACCTGATTACGATCATATTCCTTGGCATAGGTTTAGTTGCTTTTGAACCCTGGCTCATTTTGATCCTTGCAATAGCAGTACTGCCTTCTTTTTTGAGTGAAGCTTATTTTTCCAGGTCAAGCTACAGTCTTGTCAGGAGCTGGACTCCTCAACGACGTGAACTGGATTACCTCAGGTACATTGGCGCCAGTGTTGAAACTGCAAAAGAGGTCAAGGTGTTTGGTCTTGATAAATTTATCACCGGACGCTTTGGGCGTATTGCATCTGAATATTATCATGCCAATAAAAAACTTGCGATCAAACGAACCCTGTGGGGTACGATTTTGCAGATCATGAGTGTGGTGGCTTATTACGGTGCA
>JANPKZ010000309.1:0-6314 GCA_031426295.1 Saprospiraceae bacterium | reverse complement strand
ATTATTCTCCGTGCGGCCGACCGATCAGGAACAGGCAAATTTTAACTATGGATTCAATAATCTTTTTGAAGGAAAATATTTTAGTAAACGTGACAGCAGTGAGAAAAAGCTGAAGTTATTTGATAATATTTCTGCCAATGGTAACTATAATTTTGCGGCAGACTCATTTCAATTCAGTCCACTAAACATTAGTGGTAATACACGTCTGTTTAAAGGCCTCACAACAGTATCAGTTGGAGCCACGTATTCTTTTTATGGATTAAGAGAAAATGGAAGACTTAACAGCACTGAGTACCGTAAGACCGATAATAAACTTTTGCGTTTCGATAATCTTCGCATCCGTTTTTCTTCCTCTATCACTTTTGCTCAGGTACTAGGATTGTTTAATGGAAAAACCCGCGACCAACTTTTAGAAGAAAGAGATACTCCTAAAACACGCCCGAAAGCATTGCCAACAACGGAGGACAAATTTTTGGACCTGCTCAATAATTTTTCCATCAATCACGAATACTCTTTTGTACGACTAGGTCTTAATGGCAAAGACACAACCCGTGTAAATACGCATTCAATCAATATGGTAGGAAGCATGCGCATCACACCCAACTGGTCCATCAACTTTGGAAATATTGGTTACGATTTCCAGTCGAAAGAACTGACCTATCCTGACCTTGGTATCTCACGCAATCTCCACTGCTGGGAACTGGCTTTCAGTTTTCAGCCCACGCGGGGAACCTATTCATTTCACCTGGGTGTAAAACCCGGTTCGTTTGATTTTCTCAAATTTCCATACCGGCGTGGTACGGCATTGCAGGGATTCTGACGCGACACCCGCAAAAGACTTATTTTTATCCTGATCATGATCCTGAGAATACTATTCATCCTGGGTTGCCTGTATTCCAATTCGATGGAAGCACAAACTCTATGGTGCCATTCACAGGATCCCGCTTCACAGCCAGGTCAAAAGCTGCTGTATGATCAGCTTGCAACTCAGATTAAAAAACACATAGCAACTGGCATTCACAATCGAACAGATTCTTATCTGCCGATTGTAGTGCATGTTGTGACCCCCAAAGGATCACCTGAAGTTTCAACTGCCCAGATTCTGAATCAGATTGATGTACTCAATGCAGACTTTGCAGGTGACGGAGCGAATATTCACAAAGTGCCGGATGAATTTCAGTCACTTATTGCTGATACAGGGATTCGCTTTTGTCTGGCAAAAACAGACCCGCAGGGAAATCCTACATCAGGAATTGTTTATCGCCTGACACCCATTCCAAATATCGGATTGGAATCAAATGAGGGAGGTCGAATTTCAGTGTATTACACACAATTTGGCGGAACAGATATGTGGGATCCCACGAGATACATCAACATCTGGATCTGTGAAATACATCCCGGCATTCTGGGATCATCATCATTTCCCGGCATGGCTCCATATTTTGAAGAAACAGGTATACTCATTGACTACAGGTATTTTGGTTCGATGGGCGTTGCTTCATTCAATTCCAAATTTCATGATGGTCATACGCTAACACATGAGATGGGGCATTATCTCGGACTCAGACATATCTGGGGAGCAGGAACTTCGGGTTGTAATGATGATGATGGCATTGATGATACACCATTGTCAAGTGGCCCATACTTCGGTTGTCCATCGGGCACCCAGGTGTCATGTGATGTCTCCAACATGTATCACAATTTTATGGATCAAACAGATGATCGTTGCCTTGCATTTTTTACACCCGAACAATCGCAATTCATGCAGGCATCTGTCGATATCTTCTATCCCGTTCTCGCAATAGAAGGTCAATGCCAGCAAGTTGTTTCATCAATCACCACATGGCATGACAATTTGTTGTGGGTATACGATCGTTTTTCAGGACAATACATCATTTATAATCCGACGGGCTATTCTCCTGACGTTACATTGGAAATATTTTCCCTCGATGGTCGATTGATCACCAGCAAAGAATACGAAGGATACCAGAGCTACCATCTTGATCTGGATAATGTGGTACCGGGTATCTATGCTGTTAGGATTAGTCAGGGGGAGGAAAGATTTACTCGAAAGATCGTAGTGTATTAAGAGAGGAAAGTAAGAAAGGAAGGATCGTAAAGAATTGATCATAACGTATCATAACAATCATAATAATCTGCGTTCTCGATGAGAAATATATTATTTGTACTGATGTTGTCTTGTATAAATTTCGTTGCGTGCTCTTCCATGAAGCAAAAGAAAAATAAACCCTCAGAGACAGCCACAGCCTATCCATTTGTATTGAAATACGACCGCGGACCTTGCTTCGGAAAATGTCCTGTCTATACATTTTTTCTGCTCTCCGATCATTCAGGATTGGTACAATCCAAAGCCAACCTAACCACCAGCCCAGGCTGGTATCAGGCTCACCTCGACCAGGAAGCAGTAGCAGAAATCCTTGAGCTTATCGAACCCGAAACATGGTGGACCCCGGATCTCGGAAACCAACCTGAAATATCAGATTTGCCTGCTACTTCACTTTCTTACTTCCATCAGAAGGGGCTCCGTACCATGCATATCAAATCAAGAACCACGGCAGAACTCGAAAATGTATTTGAAAAAATAAGTCTCCTGGTATCTGAAAGTCAATGGGCAACCACAGAGATCCGCCCGATAGATATTCCCGGACCTCTGATGACAGACGTAATCGTCCAATTAAAGCCTGATGTGGATATTAATACCTGGATGAAAAAATTTGACACATTCGGTATCCAGCTAAAACGTAAGCTCACACCCAATCAGCCCTATTATCTCGTCACCAAAGTTCCTGAAATGGGTGATGCCAATGATTTCCTCCAACACATTAAGCGCGATCCGGATGTTGTCAATGCCCAATGGGACGAGCACGTCAAGACTCGCGAATAAATTGTAGGCCTGAAGGGCCCAAGGATCTTAGCACAGGGTGTAGCCCTGTGAAAATGGTGGACACCTATTTTCTCACAAAAAAAAGCGAATTTAGATTCCACATCATGTAAAACACCACCAACTATGTATGTGCTCTTCCTCGCATATGCCAATGACACCGAGCACCCACTGGATGAACTCAAAGACGAAGACGACCAGGTCTACCGGAGCCTCATACCCGGCGCACTTCAAAATCATTACCTGATCCATCGTGAATCGTTTGCCTCCCTAAATAAGATCCGCGAATTTCTGATCCTGTATCGCGATCACATATTCTTATTTTCCTTCAGTGGTCATGCAGATCGCGACAAGCTTATTCTTGATGAAGATGCCCAGATCGGTGGCATGGCAAAGCTTCTTGGCAGATGTCCAAATCTAAAAATGGTATTTCTCAATGGCTGTTCCACCCAAGGCCAGGTAAAAAGTTTACTGGATGCAGGTGTGCCGTGTGTGATAGCGACGAGCAGCCCCGTAGGTGATAAGATGGCAAAAACATTCGGGATCAGTTTTTTCCAGGCATTGAGTACGGGTGATTCATTCAGCGACTCTTTCGAAGCTGCCACGGGTGCCATCATGCTGCTCGATAAAAATAAAAAAGTATATCGCGGCGAATATTCGAAAGTCGATCATGCAGATGCACAGACAGCTTCATGGGGATTGTTTACCCATGCCACATCTGATCTTTCTTTTACACTGCCAGCTGCTAAACCAATTTTGGAAGTGCCGGATTTTGATCCCAACAGTATCCTGATCAAAAGACTGATTGAAGCACTCACAGGCCAAAGTGATGAGCTTGATTTTCTTATACAAAAAGAAAAATCCGGCAAACTTGTCTCTGAATCCAAAAAGAGAATGGCGATCCTGAATAGTTTGCCAGCGCCGATTGCTGAGCACCTTCGAAAATTAATGGTGCCGATCCAGGATGAAAATGATGGGTATGATAAACTTGGTAAAGAACGGCTCGGCCAATTGGTGCGCACATATGAAGTCACTACCGAATTAACCGCCTTTACGTTAATGGCGCAATTGTGGGAAGCAAAAATCCTGCACACAGATCTGCGCATCCCGGAAGATCAGGCTATTGTCATCCGTGATTTCCTTATGCGCTCGGTGGATCAGCGACAGACGTATGATTACATCGGCCTTGTACGTGCAGTCCGATCAATACTCGATGATGAATTCAATAAAACGCTGGTGAATTACTTCGTTCCCGAACTTGAGATCATCAAAGAGCTGCCGTATCAGAATGAAGAATTTATGTCAGCTACTTTTTTTCTGCAGACTCTCAGGCAACGGATGGCGGCAGGAGGCATGTCAGAGCAGGAAGAAATGACTCTTTGTATCCGCGGAGAAGAATGCCTTGGTGAGATCTTCAGCCGGTTAGGCTTTCTTGCAAAATATCAATTGGCTGCGGTCAATAATATCGATATTCAAAAATATCGTCACACTGCCAAACCTTCATTCAAGCATAATATAGTTCGCCTCATTGATCTGCTCGGTGGCCTGGAACAATCGGAGATAACCCTTGAGCGATTTACAGACAACCGTTCTGTGCTCTTGTTGCGCGAAGATGAAGGATTAAGCGAATTAAACCTGACACCTTTCATCCTTGATAAAAATGCATTTGAAAAGGATACGGATGTCTCCAATATTTATTTCTACAGTCATTATGACCGCGTAAGCGGTGTATATTATTACTACTACGTCAATAACCCGAATGAAGAATTTCTGACGGTATCCACAACAGAATACGCAGTGATCAAAGCGCAGATGGATGCGTTCCGGTCTATGTTTGAAGTGTAAGATTATGGATTTTTAAGACAACATATTTTGAAGAGCCCGTTTAAATTTTTGTCAGCATATTCTAAAGAAGATAAGCACATCTTCTTTGGACGCGATGAAGAAACGAAGCTTCTGTATGACCTTGTCAAAAAGAACAGGGTCGTGCTTCTCTATGGCCCTTCCGGAACAGGTAAAACAAGTTTGGTATCATGCGGGCTGGCGGGAAAATTTGAAACAACAGATTGGTTTCCGGTAAAGATCAGCAGGGGAGAGAATATTAATGATTCACTGGTGAGATCTCTTGCTATTATTGGAAATGAAATTGGCGTTTTAAGCAGTCAGCAACTCAAACCGCAGGAGATCATCGAGGAGATCTACTCTGAATATTTGCGACCAGTCTACCTGATCTTTGATCAGTTTGAAGAATTGTTTGTCTTTGGCAGTCGTGATGAGATCCAGGTTTTCATGTCGACATTGAAAAGTATCATCGATGCTCAGTTGGCCTGTCGGATCCTGATCATTATTCGCGAAGAATATCTTGCACGTCTCTATCAGTTTGAAAAAACGATTCCCTCCATACTGGATCGACGACTCCGCGTAGAACCGATGCTGCGTGATAACCTGCTCACGGTTGTGAAGTCTTCCTGTGCCAGCTTTAATGTGGGATTTGATTCTCCTGATAGGACTCCGCAGAAAATTGTCGATAACCTGGAGCATGTCAGAAGCGGCATGGCATTGCCGTATCTGCAGGTATATCTCGACATGTTGTACAAGCGTGACTTTCGGAAGACCTTCAAGCGAGAACGCGTGGGTGAAGAGATGCCTGAATTAAAATTTTCTCTCGAAGAAGTGGAGAAGATCGGTGATATTGAAAATGTACTTGAATTATTCCTGACCGAACAGGTATCAGATATCGAACAACGGTCCGCTGCAAGTCATCCGGTAATTACGCGTGATTTTATCTTCAGGATCCTGGATGTATTTGTGAGTGAAAATGCTACGAAGCGTCCCGTGGCATATGTATTGCAGAACGGTTATAAGACATTGCCAAACGATTTGTTTCCCGGCATAGAAGAAAAGGATCAGTCAGCATTGCGAACCGTGATCCGGGAGCTTGAATTGAACCGGGTATTACTTGACAATGAAGGGTCGCTGGAATTGGCGCATGATAGTCTGGCAGCACTAATAGATAAAACCCGTTCGGAAGAACAACGCCGTATCAATCGCATACGCAAACGCCTGGAAAATGCATTTTATGAATATGAATCATCGGGTGTATTGCTAAATAAGGAGCAACTGTATGATGTAACCGTTTCGACCCATGAATTACAGCCGTACCTAAAAGGGGAATGGCTTGATTTCATTTCGAAGAGTAAGGCAGCAAGGGAGAAGGAAGAGAACCTTGCGTTAGCCCGGGAGCAGAAAAAGCGGCGTACTGCTATGATTGTTGCAATTGTAGGATTTGTGTTGGCGGGTCTGGCGATGATCGCATTCATCGATGCCCGGTCGAAATCAAGGCAGATCGTAGCGCAGGCACTGGAGATAGAAGCGCTCCAGGCCCAGAATGCGCGAAACCTGATCGAGCAGC
>JANPKZ010000308.1:0-8437 GCA_031426295.1 Saprospiraceae bacterium | reverse complement strand
GTATCGTGCAGGATATTGTATTGGTAAAAACCAAGTGTACCCAATAGCAATGTAAATAAGATCAGGATAGGGAACAGCCAGTTAAATTTTCGCATGAAGCCTATCATTCGCCGGGTATTATAGTTTGTGGTTCAATCGTTTTGCGGATCGTCGGCCAAAAATACAAGAATTGGAAATGTAACCCCTTTTTAAGATGCAGTACCCTTTTAATAGATTTTACCATACTTTTGTGTCTTCCTCCCTTTTGTATTGCTAACCCAAAGCAGAACTACATCTCTATTGCGATGCTGGGAAAATATTTATCAAAGTTGGTGTATGTCAGGATGTCCAAATTACTTTGGACCTGGATCTTTGTTTGTATAAGCAGTTATGTTCTTGCACAGCCGGGGACAGTGACAGAACATTTGAAGATCGATCAGTTTGGTTATCCTACGTATGCTGAGAAGATCTGCGTGATCAATGATCCGATAACAGGATTCGATGCTGCATTGTCCTACACTCCGGGAGCAACACTCCATGTACGGAATGCAACAACCAATGCGCTTGTCTTTTCGGGAGCACCTTTAGTATGGAATGCCGGAAATGAATACAGCCAAAGCGGCGACAAACTGTGGTGGTTCAATTTTTCTTCTGTCACTACGCCAGGATCATATTATGTATATGACCCTTCGACGAATAAACGATCCTTCTTTTTTGACATCCGCGATAATGTATATAATGATGTCTTGAAACATTCAGTCCGCATGTTTTTTTATCAGCGTTCAGGCTATGCAAAAATTGCAATGTATGCAGGAGAATGGAATGATGGTGCCAGTCATCTCGGACCACAGCAGGATCTCGATTGCAGACTTGTGACGAACACAAATTCCTCAACAACAAAACAATTACAGGGAGGATGGTTTGACGCGGGTGATTACAATAAGTATGTCAATTTTGCATACGAGCCCATGCATGATATGCTATTTGCTTATATCGAACGACCATCAATATGGACGGATGATTACAATATCCCCGAATCTGGAAATGGCATCCCCGATTTGCTTGATGAAGTAAAATGGGAAATGGATTGGCTGCGACGTATGCAATTATCCAATGGATCTGTCTTAATGAAAGTTTCTGTCACGGATTTTTCTGCTGCCAGTCCTCCCAGTGCCGATACAGGTTTCAGAAGATATGGTCCTGCCCAGGGTAGCGCAACGCGCACTGCCTGCAGCATATTTGCCTTAGGTGCCATAGCATACAATGCAACCGGAATACCGGAAATGCAGGCATACGCGGATACGCTTGAAGCAGCCGCTATCAATGCATGGAACTGGCTAGTGGCGAACCCTGCATATTCAGCATACAACAACAGTGGATTTTCCAGTGCCAATCCTGAGATGAGCAGCGATCTCCAATATGCTGTTCAGGTGGGAGCTGCGATTGGACTCTATGCGCTGACAGGACAAGCTGCTTATAAAACTTACGTTGAATCGAATTATGCAAACCTGCATCCACTTCAGTGGACATTCTGGTATCCATGGGAAAGTATCATCCAGGATATGCTCATGTATTACACTGAACAATCAGGAATAACTCTTTCAGTAAAAAATGCGATACGCAATTCCTTTATCACCGCGATGGCAAATAATGTGCATCTCCTGCCAGCCTATACAAACAAATCATGCGGGTACAGAGGTTTTTTAAGTAATGGTGATAACACCTGGGGTAGCAACCGGCCACGGGGACATAACGGTTCTACGTTTTGGAATTACCTCTATTATGATCTTAACGCGGACACCATTCCATATCGCAATGCTGCTCTCGGCTACATTAATTTTCTTCATGGTATTAATCCTATCAGTACAGTGATGCTCACCAATATGAATGATTATGGTGCTGAAAAATCTGCCAATGAAATGTACCACAGCTGGTTTGCTGATGGCACCACGTTTGATAATGCTATAACATCTGCTCATGGACCTGCACCCGGATATCAGCCCGGAGGGTTTAATCCGAATTATGTGCCAGATCCGGCCTATGGCGGAACCATCATTCCACCGCAAAGTCAACCATCCTTGAAGGCCTACAAGGATTGGAACACAAGCTGGCCTCAAAATTCATGGGAGATTACAGAGACTTCAATTTCTAACCAGGGATCCTACGTGAAACTGCTTTCCAAATTTGTAAGTGTACCCTGCATGAAAACTGTTACATCTTATATCGATGCCGGACAGGGTTCGTTGCGCCAGGCACTTGCATGTGCAGTCGATGGTGACACGATTAAACTCGACCTGCCATCGGGCGACACAATTCATATTTCATCATCACAACTTGTCGTTTCTAAAAATCTTGTGATCACCAATCTGAATGCGGGCAAAGCTCCTATCTTTTTTGATAATACTGGTTCCGGCATGTTACTCTCTGCGGGAAAGACCCTTCATGTTCACAATGTATTTATGAAAGGTGATGGAACTTACCTGGTACAAAACCAGGGAAACCTGCACCTGCATAATGTGATACTCGATGCTACCGGGTTGTCGGGTCAGCCCTTGTTCAATCAGAGTAGTGCGCAGATGTATGGGATAGTTGAGGTGAAGAAATAATTCATTCCTATTTTTTCAGAGGGTAATGCACAATTAGTTTGGGTGTATTCTGTTATTTTGAGCTATGGTTCAAGATCAAATTATTCATCCGACACTGCTGGTAGATCCATCACGCACAAAGGCTAATATTCGAAAGCTGACAGAAAAGGCTCTTGCGCAAAATCTTACATTGCGACCGCATTTTAAGACGCATCAATCCCACATCATAGGGTCTTGGTTTCGCGATGAAGGGGTTTCGAAAATCACCGTTTCATCCGTAGGCATGGCTGCTTTTTTTGCGATGAATGGCTGGGACGATATGACGATTGCATTTCCATTCAATGTACGTCAGATCGAACAGGTAAATATCCTGAGTGAAACAGTAAAGCTTGGATTAGTAGTAGAGCATTATGACACAGTTGATTTTCTTGGAAAAAATTTAAATAATGCAGCAGGCATCTGGATCAAGATTGATGTAGGGACACATCGTACAGGAGTCGCTCCTGATGACAAAGGGATGATCGAACATATCCTGGACCGGTTAAAACAATACACACACCTTCAGTTTTTAGGTTTTTTAGGCCATGCAGGTCACACGTACCAGACTCACACCCTGCAGGAAGTGATTCGCATCACGGATAATTCGATTACTAACCTCACACTTTTGAAAGAAATTTATCGCAATGATTTTCCCGGTATTCAGATCTCATTAGGCGATACACCATCTACATCCATGCTCGACGATTTCAAAGGTGTGGATGAATTACGCCCAGGGAATTTTGTCTTCTATGATCTGCAGCAGGTTGAAATAGGTTCCTGCGGTGCAGATGAAATAGCAGTGGCTATGGCTTGCCCTGTTGTTGCTGTCCACCCGGAACGAAATCAGTGGATCATCTACGGAGGTGGTATTCATTTTTCAAAAGACTTCATCACATTTAAAGATGGAATTAAATGTTTTGGTCGCTTTGTACGATTTGAGCATGGCGTATGGTCCACCCATGACCTGATTTCAAATCCATTCATCATGTCGGTCTCTCAGGAACACGGTATAGTACAATGCACAGATCAAACGTTTACACTTTGCAAGCCAGGTGATATCGCTGTTTTCCTCCCTGTCCACTCATGCATGACTGCGGATTGTATGGGAAGTTATTTATCAACGGATGGGGACAAGATTGATCATTACCGGGAGCATTTGTGGCCGCTCTAGGAAACACTGTTGTGAGTTGTGAGTTGTGAATTGTGAGTTGTGAATTGTGAGTTGTGAAAATTTTCAGCTTTCCTGATGATTCTCTTTTTCTTACATCAAGCGTCTGGCGTCTTTTAGTCCGGCGTCAAAAGTTCGTACTTCCCACTTAGTACTTCGTACTTCCCCTTACTCGTTTTCCAGCTCCGTCAATCCATCCTTAGCCTGCGCATAATCCTCATCAAGACGTAAAGCCTGTTCGTATGCTGCTTTAGCGAGATCCTTTTGTCCGCGGAAGTGATAGATCTTTCCTTTATAAAACCATGTAGAAGGATTTGAGGGATCAATTTTTTCAAGGATATCCAATTCTTTCATGGCGCCATCAAGACTGTCCTGGTACATCAATAATATGGCGGTGTTGAGATATGCTTCTGCGTATTGAGGATCCAATGTGTGGATCTGCCGGTAGATTTCGATGGCTTCAGGAATCTTTTCATTGTTTTGCAGGAAGTAGGCTTTTGCATGCCATGCAGCCACATTCGTTGGGTCTACCCGAATGGCGTTATCGAAATATTGAATGGCTAATGGATTATTGGTCCGGTCCATAAGATCACCAAGTATTACCCAGGCTTCAGCCATATCAGGATTACGTTCTACCGCGGATTGGAATGCTGCGATAGCCTGTTCCGTTTTTCCCTGGTCTTTATATAACATGCCGAGCATAAATAGTGCTTCCGGATTGCCGGGATGGATCTTCATGATATCTGCCAGGGTGTTGGTAGATGCGTCGTATTGCTTGAGGATGAGTTGAAACTCACTCAGCTTTAGTTTTGTGTTAATGCTGTCCGGATATAAAACAGCGGCCCGATTAAGAGTTGATAATGCGCGTGCAGATTGAAAATCATCCAGGTATACATCAGCCAGGAGATGATGAGCCTTCAGATTCATGGAGTCAAGGATCAGCACACGTGCGAGATCTTCAATAGCCTGATCATACGCTTGTTTCTGGTAAAATGTCTCTGCACGCTGGAAGTACAGGGATGGATTTTCGGGATCCTTGTCAATCGATTCAGTGATCTGATCGATGGCAGGATCACCTGTCAACCCTATTGAAGTTGTTTCAGCAACTTTTGGTTTGCAGGAGCTGATCAGCAGGATCGCAAAAAATAATATGGTTGAAAAAACCAGGGATTGCGGATATCGAAGACGATGCATATGGATGCAAGGTAAAACGATTCTTCCGACATGAAATTATAGGTGTTAATAACCTATTGGGGCCCTTGACATTCAGAACATTAAGTGCTAGTGGCACTATTCGTAGTGCCACTAGCTATTTATTCGCAGAAATTATCTTCTGTTAAGGAAGAGATCTTTACCCATGGAGGCAATATCATCCATGATCTGGCCATCTCCGTCTTTATCAAGAAATCGCTCAAGCATACCCATCGGTTTTCCCTGACTGCTCTGAGACCGGACTGTACCGGACAACAAATCTCTTACATTAAAACCACCTTGTGAACCTTGCGATTGTTGGTTCCTTTTAGCTTTCCCAATGGCAGCAAGTACAAGCGGAGCCAGTGTGATCATAAGTTTCATAATCTTGGACTTATCCATTCCTGTAGCATTGCCTACCATATCCTGAACTTTTGATTTTTTGCCACCAAGAATATGGTCGAGAATGCCTGCTCCATTTAATGTCTTAGGATTGTCTACCTGTTTGTTTCCAAAAATAAAGCCACCCAGGTCATCAAGTATACTTCCATCATGGTCACGCTCGATGGCAGAAACTAATTCTGTATCACCGCCTGGCTGTTCAACATTTTTTGAAAGACCTGCTATTAAAGTAGAGATGATTCCTGATGCAGCAGCCTCTGTTTGCTCAGGGTCCTGCTCATCTATTTGCTGTGAAAGCTGATTGATGAAATTATTATCCAGCTTTCCGCGAAGTAATTCAATTAGATCCATGACGAATGATTTTTAGGTTGAAGAGTTTTAAAAAATATGATGAACCACAATACTACCGTTAAGGAGAGATTACCAGCAGTAGTGAAAGAAAACCTGTAAAAGGGGGTAAATGTTTTGAAGCTTGAAAATCAGGTCTTTGCAAATCAGGCTTTTCACATTTCTTATAAGTACAGAGGAGATATTCCATTTTGGCAGGGTTTTTGATATTAAATATTTTTGTTATATGTTTTCAGGATTCAACACCTAAAGAAATGCTGCAGAAAGGGATACTTATTTGTGTAGGGTTGCTCATTAGCCAACTGGCTCAGGCACAAGACAAGACAACGTACATCGAGCTTTATAAAAATGTTGCCATGTCGGAAATGATGCGTACAGGTATCCCTGCCAGCATCAAGCTGGCCCAGGCGATCCTGGAATCCAGTTGTGGTAAAAGTGATCTCGCCTGCAAAGCCAACAATCACTTCGGCATAAAATGCGGTAATGACTGGAAAGGTAAATCCTATAAAAAAGAAGATGATGATTTTGAAGATGGCAAGCTGGTGAAATCCTGTTTTCGCGAATTTTCCACTGTTTACGATTCCTACATCGCGCATTCTGATTTTCTGACTGACCCTAATAAAAATCACCGGTATGGTTTTCTTTTCCAACTGGATGCTACTGACTATAAAGGCTGGGCAAAAGGCCTTTCTAAAGCAGGGTATGCTACAGACCCTCAATATTCAAACAGGCTAATTGACATTATCGAAAAAAACGAACTATACAAGTTTGATGCACCACTCCCTGATGCTTATGCAGCTGCTGATAAAAGTAAAAGGACAAAATCAAAATCACAAACACCAACACCTTCCACTGTCCGATATCACAATGAAGTGAAATATGCAGTCGCACGTGCAGGTGATACCCCGGAATCGTTTGCTTCACGCAATGATATCTCCGCAAAACAAGTCATGCGCTACAATGATGGTATTACAAATGAAAACCAGGTACTGACAGAAGGAAGTAAAATTTACGTGCAACCAAAACGGAATCTGAATAAGGGTAAACAAAAATTCCACCTGATCAAACCTGGTGACGATCTTATTACTATTTCCCAGATCTATGGTATTAAATTAAGTGCTTTGCAAAAACGAAATGGCCTTAAAGACGGACAGGTTCCCGCACCTAATCAGAAGTTATATTTAAAAGGAAAAAATACAAGTTCACTCAGGACGGTCAGTCCGTACAGATCTCCGAAAGAGATCCCGGAAAAAGAAAATCGTGAAGTCGCATCGAATGCGCCTTCGACCAAAGCGCCCCCTGAAGTCATGAAGCCATCAAGGATCCCAAAAACTGAGACGGCTTCTGTGACGATTATCACTTCTCCGCTGGACATGCCTGCACACACAGTATCCAAAGGAGATACATTATACAGTCTGTCGCGCCAATATGGCATCACAGTAGCCGAACTCAAAAAAATGAATAACTTATCCGCGGATACGATATCCATTGGTCAAAAGCTCCTGTTGCGATGAAGATGATGTTTAGATTTTTAATGTGTGTCATTCTCCTGGTTTTTGTTGTTACGCAGGCGACGGCACAAGGTCCTGCATACATCCTGGCGGGTGGTCCTTCGTTAAGTACACAACGGTTCAGCGGATTTTCAAGAGATCCGTTTTTAAGATATCATGTGTATCTCTCCATGGAATCTACCAGTGAGATCAGTCCGAATGCATTGTATGCACGTCTGGGATACCATGTGAAAGGAAGTGCTATAAATGTGCAGCGCATTTTTGATCCGATCAATATGATCGAACGCCAGGCAACATCTTATGCCATGGAATTTCACAATGCATCTTTAAGTGTGGGGATTAAACAACGTCGTGAGCTTGGCTTCAACAAGCATCTGCACTATGGCTTTGGATTGCGTGGTGATTACAATATCAAAGCAAAATTTGGCGCCTTATTTGCTGGTCTGGAGGGTGCACAGAATAAAGTCACGTATGGTGTCAATGTTGATGTTGGAGTAGAACTTCCACTTAGCGAACTGATCAGTGTTGTGTTTGAAGTAGGTGTGTCTCCAGATTTCAACGAACAGTTATTCATACCTCCACAGGAGACCGGATATAATTATCCTGATGGCTCACCTCTCATCCTGCCGGAAACGAAGCTTACCAATGTTGTGATCGAAGCTCGCGCAGGTTTCCGTTTTTGGAATAAAATCATTTATACTGACTAGGTGTGTTTTTACACTGATTTTCACAGAAATATTTAAAAAAAAATTACACAGATTTGATTTCGGAACTTGAAATGATTAGTGCATTCTCATAGATGCAACGGAGCAAATTTGCGTAATTCGTTTCTAAATAATATTAGTGTAATCTGCGTATCCGATGCACTCCCCGCTCCCCGCTCCTTGCCCTTAGCCTCAGCCTTCGCCTTTTCCTAATCAATCACCATCGTCACCGGATCCAGCACCTGCTGTTCGATATTCGCTGGCAATTCCCGCTCATTGTATTGCTGATCCCTGAGTTGCGGAACATATCCGGCATCGCGAATCGCCTGTTGAATTCCATCCGCGGTAAATCGGAAAGGTGCACCGGCAGCAGAAACAACATTCTCCTCGATCATGATACTTCCCATGTCATCAGCCCCGGAATGCAGACACACTTGCGCAGTTTGTTTTCCGACAGTCAGCCAGGAAGCCTGGATATGTTTCACATTAGGAAGCATGATCCTGCTGATC
>JANPKZ010000307.1:0-4745 GCA_031426295.1 Saprospiraceae bacterium | reverse complement strand
CCATGCCCAATAACTTTCTCAGACGACCTGATGCTGCAGGCATGAACGGATACATGGCAAGGCTTAATGCAGCAGCATACTGCAATGTCAGATTCAATACCGCAGCAACTGTTTCTGGTTCATCTCTATGGGCTTTCCATGGCTCATTAAACTGAAGGATCTGGTTACCTGCCACTGCGATATCCAACATGGCTTTCAACCCTTCACGGAAATTAAATTTTGAAATAGCATCCTGTACAGCCCACATGCGATCAAAGAGGTCCATCATCTCCACTTCATGCCATGATGCTTCATCATTACCACGTGAACCGACAATGGGCGTATCCTCATCGAATTCCGGAGCTTTGCCGTCATAAAACTTATGTGTCAGTACAAGCGTACGATGTACAAAATTTGCCAGCACACCAACGAGATCAGAATTCACGTCAGATTGATATCCTTTCCATGTGAATTCTGCATCTTTTTGCTCTGGCATATTTTTGATAAGCACATAGCGCAATGCATCTGTGTGATCCGGATAATCACGTAAAAATTCATGAACCCAGATCGCCCAATTACGTGACGTTGATATTTTTTGTTCTTCGAGATTGAGAAATTGATTTGCAGGAACATTAACGGGCAAATTAAAATTACCTTCTGCTTTTAATATTGCCGGGAAGATGAGGCAATGAAAAACAATATTGTCCTTCCCGATAAAATGAATCAAAGAAGATTCAGGATCCTGCCAATAGTCTTTCCAGTTCTTTCCGTTATCAGCCGCCCATTGTTTTGTTGCAGATACATACCCAATAGGAGCATCCATCCACACATATAATTTTTTACCTGCAGCACCGGGAATTTCTTGCGGTACATCTACACCCCACTCAAGGTCGCGCGTCATGGCGCGTGGATGAAGACCACTGTCGAGCCATGATTTACATTGACCCATCACGTGTGTTTTCCAGTCGGAAGGTTCGTGATGTTCTTTACCATCCAGTTCACCTTTCTCAACATACGTCCTGAGCCATGATTCGTATTTATCGAGAGGCAGGTACCAGTGTTTTGTTTTGCGTAAGATGGGCTTTGACCCGGTTATGGTAGACACGGGATCGATCAGTTCGAGGGGACTTAATGAGGTGCCACATCTTTCGCATTGATCACCATATGCGTCCGGATTTTTACAATTCGGGCAAGTACCTTTTATGTAGCGATCTGCCAGAAATTTTCCTGCCTGCTCATCAAAGTATTGTTCAGACTCTTCTTCTACAAATTGTCCCTGCTGATATAAGGAGCGGAAAAATTCCTGCGCTGTTTCGTGATGTATGGGTGACGATGTCCTGTGATAGATATCAAAAGAGATCCCGACTTTTTCAAAAGTTTCTACAAAGAGATTATGATATGTATCGATAATCTGCTGAGGCGTAGAATTTTCTTTGAATGCCTTAATGGTGATGGCTGCACCGTGTTCGTCAGAACCGCAGATAAAGGCAACATCGTGGCCGAGAAGGCGAAGCATGCGGACGTAGATATCTGCCGGCAGATATGCTCCGGTCAGATGCCCGATGTGAAGGGGTCCATTGGCATAGGGCAACGCCGATGTGACGAGATAGCGCTTGGGGGGCTGGATCATAATTTGTAACTAAAACGCGAAGGTAACAGAATTTCAAAAAGTGAGGGTGCTTCATTACTTCTTCTTATTGATCTCATCATACCTGAAGCAGGTCATGATGTGATCATTATACATCCCTGTTGCCTGCATAAATGCATATACGATCGTGGATCCTACGAAACTGAATCCTCGCTTTTTCAAATCCTTACTCAGTGCATCACTTTCCGGTGAAGTGGCACGGAAATCTTCTTTGGATTTATTCTTCATCACGATTGGTTTCCCATCGACGAAAGACCACAGGTGCTGGCTAAAATCAATTCCTTCTTCCTGCATCGAGAGGTACGCCTGCGCATTTTTCCTGGCAGAAAATACCTTTTGACGGTTTCGGATAATCCGATCATCAAGCAGGATCTTCTCCAGTTTCTTATCTGAGTAGCGAGCAACTTTTTCAGGATCAAGACCCTCAAATACAGTCATGTAGCCGGGTTGACGGCGCAGTATTGTAATCCAACTTAAACCTGCCTGTGCACCGTCCAGTACCAGTTTCGCATATAACGCTTTTGAATCCCATTCAGGCACACCCCAAACTGTGTCATGATATTTCATATATATTTCGTCCTGGCCGCACCAGTGGCAACGAATGATTTCTTTTGTTTTCGCCATTTGCGAAAAGTAACAAAAAGTCCGTTACAGGGAAATTTAATGCCCGAACAATACCGACACTCACTTTTATATCTTCGCTCCTAAGATGAAATTTTTATGAGAGGTTTGATATTCATAATTACTCTATGCTTTCCCCTGGTGTGTGTCTCACAGAAGTCAGTCATTGACCAGCAACAGATCTGGTACCGGTTACATGTCAAAGTGCCTATTGGCACGAAATGGCAATTGCGGCAGGAATTCGATGACCGTAACTTTATCAACCCATCACGTCAGTCCCAGTTTCTCTCACGCACCCATCTGGAACGCAAACTCGGTCACGGCTGGAACGTCGCACTTGGATTTGCCTACTTCACACATGCCCAGCCCCAACTCCCACAGGAAGAATTTACAGTAAGAACAGAACTTCGACCCAGCTTCGAAATAGCTCATAAAAATAAACTGGGTATGAAGTGGGCCATAAGCAACCGCCTTTGGTCAGAAGCCAGATATTTCGAAAATACAATTTCAGAACTCCAATTTCTGAGTTTCAGGTTCAGGTATAAACTGGAACTTCAACATAAGCTTTCTTCACTCATAACATTAATTGGATTCAACGAAATACACATCAACGTCGGAAAAAATATTATTTATAATGCCTTTGACCAAAACAGGCTGGGCGTCGGAGCTCAATTCCATGTCCTGAAAAATGTGGCCATTGAACCCATGTATATCAATTGGTTCCAGCAATTGAATTCTCCTAATGCTTACTTCCGCAGGGATATTTTGCGACTGGCCATTGAGTTTGTTTTGCCGGTAAAAAAGTCCTCCACCTCTACGTAACAACCTGATCACCCTTTACAGCCCCCTCCACCCGAAAAACTCTATTTTTGTAAAAAAACTCAATGCCTTTCTATCATCGACTCGGCCTGATTCCATCCAAACGGCATACCCAGTTTGAGAAGCCTAATGGTGGTCTCTATTACGAACAACTCTTTGGTACTGTGGGGTTTGACGGCATGTCCTCGCTCCTGTATCAGATCCATCGACCCACCCAGGTGAAACATATTGGCCCTGTCCAGAATATTACACCCATCGTTGCCGTAGAACGGAACCTGACAGCGCGGATCCTCAAAGGTTTTGAAGTACCATCCGGAGGCGACATCCTGACCTCCCGTCATCCCCTGCTGGTCAACAAAGACATCCATATTGGATTGGCTGCACCTACAAAATCCCTGCGCGAATATTTTTATAAGAATGCAGATTGTGATGAAATGATATTTATTCACCGCGGCACCGGTACACTGCGGACATTTTTGGGAAATATTCCATTTGAATATGGAGACTACCTGATCATCCCACGGGGTATGATCTACCAGATGGATTTTGACACAGAAGATAATAAGATCCTGTATGCAGAATCTTTTCATCCGATCTATACACCAAAACGATATCGTAACTGGTTTGGCCAGTTGTTAGAACATTCTCCTTATTGTGAGCGTGATTTTAAAATTCCTTCCGAACTGGAGACGCATGATGAGAAAGGGGATTTTGTTGTGAAGATCAAGAAGCAGGGATACCTGCATGAAATGGTGTATGCCACACATCCTTTCGATGTAGTGGGATGGGATGGTTATAATTTTCCATATGGCTTTTCTATTAAAAACTTCGAACCCATTACAGGTCGAATTCATCAGCCACCACCCGTCCATCAGACGTTTGAAACAAAAGCATTTGTTATATGCTCATTTGTTCCGCGTCTGTATGATTATCATCCGAAATCTATTCCAGCGCCATACAATCACAGTAATATAGATTCTGATGAGATGATCTATTATGTAGATGGTGATTTCATGAGCCGTAACAATATCCAGCAGGGATTTATCACATTGCATCCGGGAGGTATTCCGCATGGTCCTGCTCCTGGGGCGTATGAGCGCAGTATCGGTCAGACAAAAACTGAAGAATTAGCTGTGATGATCGATACATTCGCGCCATTACAGATCACAGATCATGCATTAGATATAGATGATGGTGCCTATTTCAAATCCTGGCTGGAATAATTTTATTTATAATTCCATCTTCAATTATTGTTTGATCAAATTCTTTTCGAATGACCAGCTGGTTACAGATACCTGATAATTCAGATTTTTCAATTCATAACATTCCGTTCGGCATCGGATCGATTGGAAGTGGTCGTCCGTTTGCATGCACCCGCATTGGCGATCATGTAGTTAATTTAAGTGCATTGGCCTCCACAGGATTTTTTAATGGCCTTATTGAGGAACTGCATGTACTTGATCAGGATGTATTGAATCCGTTTATTGCGCTTGGAAAATCTGTTACTACACAAGTGCGTTTAAAGCTTCAGCATTCCTTAGGTGATGAGCAGTCACCATTACGCCAGCTACCACAATTATTCCGACCTGCATCCGATGTCGTGATGCATCTGCCTGTAGCGATTGGTGAATACACAGATTTTTATTCCAGTATCGAACATGCTACCAATGTGGGCAAG
>JANPKZ010000306.1:0-3050 GCA_031426295.1 Saprospiraceae bacterium | reverse complement strand
GCCTTCATGATATTACCAAGTTTAGGATTTACACTCAACTTCATCGTTCTCTTTGCCTTTCTCTTGGCATTGGGCATTGTCGTGGATGATGCCATTGTAGTCATGGAAAATACGCACCGTATTTACCATAATGAAAAACATTTGACCATCGTGCAGGCAGCGAAAAAAGCTGCCGGTGAAGTATTCCTTCCGGTACTTTCAGGTACAGCCACCACATTGGCTCCTTTCGTTCCTCTCGTCTTTTGGGGCGGGATCTTTGGAAAGTTTATGCATTATCTGCCGGTGACAGTGATTATCACGCTGACTGCTTCACTTGTGGTGGCGTATGTCATTAACCCGGTATTTGCGGTGTGGTTTATGGGGGATCCTGTCCGTGAAGGAAAGATCAGGGATCCGAAAAAGCAAAAAACAAGAAGAATCTTTGGGTATTCATTATTAATACTGACAACCTTAGCTTGTTATCTTTCAGGCAATATCGGCATGGGCAATTTTATATTAGTCTGTGTTGCTTTTGGTGTGCTCTACAAGTTTGTTTTGTCGAAAGCCGTTACCTGGTTTCAACAAAAAGGCTGGCCTTCAATCCAAAATAAATATGCAGGCTTTCTTACATGGGCGCTGCGTCACCCATGGATGTTGCTGACCTCAATGGTTATATTGCTACTAACCTCTTGCGGTATAACGCTCACGCGTCAATCGAATATCGTATTGTTCCCTAAAGCAGATCCCAATTTTATTTATGTCTACATGACACTACCGGTAGGTACTGATGTCAACATTACAGACAGCCTGACACAGGTGATCGAGAATAAAGTAATTGAAGTTTTAGGTCCGGATAATCCGATTGTGGAATCTGTTATTTCTAATGTTGCTTTAGGCGCGTCAGAAGATCAGTTTGATCGCTCTGCTACATCTAATAAAGGGAAAGTAGGTATTGCCTTTGTTGAATTTGGAAAGCGTGGAGGCGTAAATACAAAAGAGTACATGGATAAGATCCGCAATGCAACGAAAGGACTTATTGCGGGCGCAGAGATTGTTGTTGATCAGGAACAAGGTGGACCACCAACACCCAAACCGATATCAGTGGAAATCAGGGGTGATGACTTTGTCCAGTTGATCCGTGCATCTCAATTGGTAAAACGCTACCTGGACTCACTCGCCATCCCGGGTGTGGAAGAATTGCGAAGTGACCTTATCGTGAGCAAGCCGGAAATTAATATCCAGATCGACCGTGACCGGGCTAACCGCGAAGGTATTAGTACAGTGCAAATCGGTTCTGAATTCCGTACGGCTATTCTTGGCAAAGAAGCGACAAAATTCAGGGATGGTGAAGATGAAATTCCTGTTATGATCCGGTTGAAAGAAGAACAACGTCAGAATATTGATGCTGTAGAAAATCTCAATATTACGTTCAGGGATATGAACTCCGGTCTGTTACGATCTGTTCCCATGGCGGCTCTGGCTGATGTGAAATATGCCAATACATTTGGTGGTATTCGCAGAAAAGATCAGGAACGTATCGTCACGATTTCTTCGAATATTACAGCGGAATATCAACCAAAGCAAACTCAGGTTATTAATGCAGTGAAGGCTGCTGTTGCCCAATTGCCTCCGCAAGACGGAGTTGTGGTTGGTTTCGCGGGCGAGGATGCGGAATTCATAGATGCTGCAAGTTTCCTGGGCAGGTCATTGGTGATCTCGATATTCCTGATCCTCCTGATCCTGATCACACAATTTAATTCCTTTGGCAAGACAATCATCATCATGACGGAAGTAGTATTCTCGATCATTGGTGTATTGCTGGGTATGGCCATCTTCGATATGGACTTTTCAGTGATAATGATGGGTGTGGGTATTGTGGCGTTAGCGGGTATTGTGGTACGAAATGGGATCCTGTTAGTTGAGTTTACAGATAAGTTGCGACATGAAGGTGAAGAAGTGGGACGCGCCATTATAGAAGCGGGTCGTATTCGTATGACACCTGTATTGTTGACTGCTACTGCCGCAATCCTTGGATTGTTACCTCTTGCTGTCGGATTCAATATTGACTTTGCTACATTATTATCACACGGTGATCCGAAGATTTATTTCGGTGGAGACTCTGTTGCGTTCTGGGGACCATTGTCATGGACGATCATATTTGGTTTGGGTTTTGCAACTTTCATCACATTAATCATCCTTCCTGTCATGTACCTCGTGGGCTACCGTACAAAAAGATGGTGGGCTGAAAAGTTCTAAAACGTATTATATTCTGTAGTAACTTCGGATGAATCTAAATCTGATGGCTATGAAATATATATGGATACTGAGTATTGTCTTCATTTCTGTGATGACGACTTCCTGCGAAGACAAAACGTTGTGCATCGAACGTATCAAAGAGGATTGTGTATGTATACAGATATACGATCCGGTATGCGGCTGCAACAATAAGACCTATGGGAATTCCTGCACTGCGGAATGTTCTGGTATCATGCAGTATACGAAGGGTGAGTGTGAGAAGAAATTGCCGGAGGAGAAACCGAAGACGTAAATACGGAGCAAAGGATCAAAGGAGCAAAGGATCACGGGAGCAAAGGATCACGGGAACATTTTCAAACGCAAAACAGATTTTGCCAACACACAAACACTTCGACAAGCTCAGAGCGACGCGTAGGCACAGCCTACGCTTAACAATTTGTTTTTTAAAAGGGATTTTTAATAAATACGCGTAGGAAAGTTCGGCGTAGGCCGTGCCTACGTCGGTGTGTTAGAATGTTTGGCGTAGGCTGTGTCTACGCTCCGTACTGAGCTTGTCGAAGTATCGTTGTGTCGTCAAATTTCTGATTTGACCAATGTATTTATTTCGCCACCCCGGTTCCGTTTTACATCACAAAATTTTTCACATTCATCAAATACTATAATTACTTTTCCCGTGATCCTGTGATCCCTTGATCCTGTGATCCTTTGCTCCCTTACTCCTTTCTTCCTTTTCGCTACCTTAGGTCATACAAACCGAAACCCACATGACCCTTCTGATCGTCCTGGCAGCCATCCTCCTGCTGTTCTTCCTCACG
>JANPKZ010000305.1:0-31995 GCA_031426295.1 Saprospiraceae bacterium | reverse complement strand
AATTTTTGCATGTCCACATCCGATAGGTCTACTCCACCCGCTGTGACAAATTCTTCTTTGAAAGTACTCTTACCAGTTACACGATATGTGTCACGTGTTAGTACATCCGTCAATCGCTTCCATTGTTTTTTTCCAAATTCTGCTCCGGACATAAATTCAGGGATCTCAGCGCGAATGCATAAATATTTCCACAGACGTACAGGTATATCTTTTATCATGAGCTTTTGTATTTGACGTTTTTGATTTTCAGACATCTGTGTCCTGATCTGCTCAATAAAAGGAGTTGGATCTTCGAACCCGGTCCAGTTTACTTCAAAGTCAAATACATAACCACAATCATATAATGCTCTCGCACCCCACGCGGATAGTTTCAATACGGCAGGACCACTCATGCCCCAATGTGTAATTAATAATGGTCCTTCAGTTGTGAGTTTGATTGAAGGAATCGATACACGCACAGAAGATTTACTTACACCCATCAGCTCAAGCAATTCTTTATGCTGAATATTAAATGTAAATAATGATGGTACAGGCGATATCAGATGATGACCCGTTTCCTTTAATGCCTTCCAGATCCGGTCATCGCTGCCTGAAGCAATGAGAAGGTTATTAGATCGCAACATTTCACCATCAAATAATTTTATATCCCACGCATCATCAACTTTGTTGTACTGCCATTGTACTGCACGTGTAGATGTTCGTAACGTTATTCTGCTTTTTTGCATTTCCAGCAAAAAACAATCGATGATCGTACGCGAACTATCTGTTATGGGAAAAACACGTCCATCATCTTCGGTTTTAAGTCGGACTCCTTTTTTACGGAACCAATCTGTGAGATCACCCGGATGAAATTGCTGGAACGGCATTAATAAATCTTTCGAGCCACGCGGATAATATGTGATCAGCTTTTCAGGATCATAACATGCATGCGTAACATTACATCTTCCACCTCCTGAAATCTCCACCTTGGATAGTGGTCGTTTTGCAGCTTCCAGGATGCAGATCTTTGCACCCGGATAAAATTCGGCCAATCGAATGGCGGTAAAACAGCCGCCTGCACCTGCCCCAATAACAATCAGATCGTACGTCATGGAATTTCCAGGTTACGGTTGCCACCGGCGAATGAAATAAATTCATAGGTTACCTGAAAAGGAATAACTGCTACTTTATAAGATGATGATTCTCGTTGAGATAACAAGTTTTGAAACTCCGGATTTTTTTCTAAAAACTTGTACACCGTAGTTGCTACTTTTTGATACCTGACCAGGTCATCCACCTTCGGAATATCAGGACTTTCAATTGCTTTGCAATATGCCGTGAAGACATTTAGGCCCGGATACAATGTATATTTTTCAGGGAACATCCCCGAGAGATAAAAGCTCACCATAGCTGCATCCTGGTGATGATATGTATCGATGGCTTTTGGATTATTGCGCCGTAACATTTGTAATAATTCTTCGCAATAAAATTCAAATCGTGAAATACGTCCATCAAGCGTTGCTGAGTCATTTGCCAGATCTTTAAAAGCGATTCGTGCAAGTTCCTGATCGGTAGCAATCAACTGAAGCATGATCTCTTTAGGTCGGTATTGTTCCCGTTTCCACCAACGCTGTGAGATATCACTTTGCAGGCTCTGGTCATACGTCTCATCCAATGAATGGGACTCATGCAGGGACCAATGAGTATGAAAATGACCGACAATTTCATGCGCATAATGCCATGGAACCTGGGTCCAGGAACGGGCAGCCTTTATATATTCACTTATAAGTTGTTGGAGAAGATGAAGCTTCATACCGATGCAAGGTAAAAGCTAAAAGGAAAGCATGAATAAGTGTGGCGAATTTCCTTACAGAAAAACAACCTGGTGGAGGGTACCCGGCTGTTCCGTCCGCTCTTCTTAATTCTTAGCCTTCATCCCTTTTTGGAAACGGAATTCTTCAAAATTTTGGATACCAGGCTTTTGTAAAGAATCTCATTGAATCAGACAGCACCTGATGAAACCCGGTATCTATTCATGGTGTTATACAATCTGATTAGTACCCTTGATTTATATTAAAAATTTTACTATCTTTTGACCAATTAATACCTAAAAGTTTATGATGAACGAACCACTCTCTTCGATTATGACCCGTGATGTCATCACTGCTGATCAGGATGATTCCCTGGCTACCGCCCGGAAAATCTTCCTGCAAAACAAAGTTCATCACCTACCTATTGTAAAAGGCTCCCGACTCGTGGGCATCCTGACAACTTATGATCTATTTAAGATGAACGGTGCCAACATGGGAAAGGAGCTGGACGATGTCACCATTCGTGATGTCATGACGACTCACATTGCTACACTGGAACCGGAAGACAAGATCGGTTCAGCAGCAGAATTATTCCTTGAAAATCTGTTTCATGCAGTTCCCATAGTCAAAGATGGTGATCTGCAGGGCATAGTAACTTCGTTTGATGTAATCAAATACGAATTCCACAAGGAATACCCGACACAATTAATCTGATGGTTTCACAAAATGAATGATTAGCGAAGCACTCTCTACTTTCCGAAAAAAAATAAATCTTCAGGCATTCCTAGTTACACTGTTTAGTGTGATACTGGTTGTCGTATATATACTTCTGAGATTCTATACGGATCCGGTTATTCAGGGCATTGCCTGGATTACAGGATTGTTTGGTGCATTTCTCGGAATATCCGCATGGATACGCAGAATGCAATTACTCCGGTTAGTAAAACGCAAAACTGATCCGGATCAAACTGTGAGAGATGTAGAAACTTTCCTGACGAAACAATCAGAAGAATTTCATGCAGGAACTCCTGTACGGATAAGCATTGCTATTGTTCTCGCATTGGGCATGGTGCTGTCAATTCACTTTCGTCCTGATAGTTTTTACACAGGTGCTATTATCATGGCCTTTGTAGCCATGATCCTGACTGCCTTGTTCATGGGCTGGATGAACATGCAGTACTTAATGATGCTGCAGGACCTGAAACATGCTAAACGCGATCAGACTTCCGATATCTCCTGAAATGCCTGTTTGACAATCGTGCCTTCCAGGATAGCAGAAGGATCGATCTGTGTTTGTGTAATGACACCCTGATATTCTCCGCTCATTAGCAATCGTGCGCACTCCACCAGGGGAGCCGCTGTGCATGTCTGAATGGCGCGCATTGTAATATTGCCCACCATGAGCGGATATACATGTTGTGCGTGCTGTATGGAGCGAAGGTTGCCCAGTTTATCATAGCCTGTTACGGATGCATAGATGACTATCACATCATCTTCAACATGGGGGACATTTTCCATCATGTATGACTCGAGATCCTGGATTTTTTCTTTGCTGTCAGAATGTGTATTCAGCCACTGTTGCACCCATTCATAATGCCCGGGATAACGGATTGTTTTATAATCTATGTGCGCGATTTGTTCTTTCAGTTCATGCGGTAAATCTGCGGCCCCTCCACTAGTCAGGTCTGCTTCATACCGGCGACCATTGATGATGAGCGTTTCTCTTTCAGACAATGAAGGAAGACGAACGATCTCATTGTTACGTACTGCCTCTGAATTTTCTACATATTCAGTAGCAACACCTATTGTACTCCAGGTGAACCCGTAATAATGTGGTGACTCGGTGTATTGAGTCAATGCGCCTACACGCATGGCAAGGCGTTCCAGTTTTTCAACACCGTATTTTTCTTTAAATGATTCAACCAGGTGCATTGCCAGGTTATTAATATATCCTGGGGCCAAACCTGTCTGGAGGATAAAACCGGTCTCAGCATCCTGTGCCATTTCCATGATCTCCTGTGTTTCTTTCACATATTCGGTGAGGTTGGCGTAATGGAGACCGTATTCCAGGCATAATCGAGCCATATCAGGAGCGTAGGCACCGGGCAGGCAATCGAGGAGGACATCGCAATCGCGTAATGGTTTTTCATACAGGGCTGCATCATTGAGGGAGGTCATGACAAATGTTTCGAGATGGCCATGCTGACCGATTCCTTGACGGATCCATTGGACTGCTTCCTGGAGTTGATGTTCGGAAGCATCTCCGAGTACGACGCCACAATCCCAATCCTGTGCGTCCAGGATGAGTAAGGCTGCTGCACGTCCGATACCGCCGGCGCCGGCGATGAAAATTTTATCCATGATAGATTACTTAATTAAAAAGGCGGGGCGAAGGTAAGTTCGGTAAAAATGGTATTCGGTAAAAATTTGTAAAAGTGGTAAAAATGGTACTTGTGGTGAGCTTGTCGAATCCATTCGGTAAAAGGGGTACTTGTGGTGAGCTTGTCGAATCCATTCGGTAAAAGAGGCGTGTTCAGTAAATATTTGGTCAAAGTGCTTTTTGGTATAAAACATTGGGTAACGGAGGATTTTAGTAAACGGGGTTTGGTAAGAGATAGAGGGGAGGTTGGGAATGGAAAAACCATAAGAATAAAAAGGGGGTGTGGGAATCATCAACTCAAATTGGAGTTTTCCAGTGAAATATTTTTTATATTAATACATATAAACTTCATTTTCTCATAATTATCCCAATTTTCCCGTGCTAACCGTTCCCCAAACGGGTAATCTTAACTCTCCTCAAAAACTCTTGCTCTTCATCTCATCTCCCATTCCCCCATATCAAAAATCCCCGAAATCCCCCAATACATATTAAATAAAAAAATAATGTATATACACCTTAGATTGTGGATAATACTTATATTTGACCGTCATCCCAAGACAGGAAATAAGTCTCATTGCTTATGTCCATATTTGTACGAAAGAATAAGAAAGCTGCCGCACCAACACGTGGTAAAGCCAAAAAAGGTGCCGCCAAGACCTCAATTCTCAAGGATCAACGGCTACCAAAACTCATTGGCGTCTCCCTCGTCCTCATTGGCGTCTACGTCCTCGTAGCCGGCATCTCCTATGTGTTCACATGGAAAGTCGACCAGGATAAAATCCTCAACTACCCTTTCAGCGCCCTCGGCGAAGGGGACCTCATCGTAGCCAACTGGCTCGGCCGCCTCGGCGCCGTAGCCGGCAACGCACTCATTTACTGGGGTTTCGGGATCACGTCCCTCGTCCTCCCCTTTCTCATGATTGGATTCGGACTACGCAAACTTGTAGGCGCAGGTCTCCAGACATGGTACGCCCGCGCAGGGAAATCCATCCTCGCCATGGTGTATTGCTCCATGCTTTTCGCCTTCGTTGCATCCTCTGCCAATTTTCCATGGGGCGGAGCTTTCGGTGAAAGCACAGTAACGTGGCTGTCAAAATTTATGGGCAACGCAGGTGTCGCCCTGGGTTTATTATTTATCCTTATCGCCACTTTTATCATCCAGTTCAATCCAACTATTTCCTGGAAAGGCGAATTCCTCTCAGTCCCCTCTGTAAAAATGCCTGCATGGAAACTCAGCATGGCAGAACTCGGTCTTGACTTTTTCAAAAAGAAGCCCAAACCTGAATACGACCCCTTAGCCGACCCGATCGAAGAAGAGGAAGAAGAAGAAACCGAAGAAGAAGAGGAGGAAGAAGAAGAGGAAGGATCATTACAACCAGGCTTTCTGAAAAAATACCTCGATGAAAATGATGAGGAAGGCGTAGAAAAAGTTTCTCTAGATGATGATGACGACATCGATGGTCTAGAACTCATCATCGAACCTCCGGTGAAAGGAGCATCGCCATTAACCATGAACCCCGAACTGGAAATCCAGAATCTGCCGGATGCAACCGACATTGCAAATGCATTTGCAGAATCCCATGTACCTCCAACGTTCAGCGGTGTGCAGGACAAGGTATTCCTTATGGACCAGGAGAACAACGAGCACAGCGAACCATACGATCCGACATTAGATCTGTCTTCATATGTCGCACCCGAATTAGAATTATTGCTTGAATATCCTGACGAAAAAATCCAGATCGATCGCACCGAAGTAGAAGCAAATAAAGATCAGATCATCGAGACATTGCTTAACTACAAAATTGAGATCACCAAGATCCGCGCTACGATCGGCCCGACTGTTACATTGTATGAGATCATACCAAAACCAGGCATCCGTATTTCAAAGATCAAAAATCTGGAAGATGATATTGCATTAAGTCTTTCCGCGTTAGGCATTCGTATTATTGCTCCGATCCCAGGAAAAGGAACTATCGGTATCGAAGTGCCGAATAAAAAGAAACAAATCGTATCCCTGAAGGAAGTTCTTGCATCCGATAAGTTTATCACCGGAAAGATGGATCTGCCTATCGCTTTAGGTAAGACGATTTCAAATGAAGTGTTTGTTGCTGACCTTGCAAAAATGCCTCACCTTCTGATTGCAGGTGCCACTGGCCAGGGCAAATCAGTAGGTATCAATACCGTATTGATGTCACTGCTGTATCGCAAACATCCATCACAATTAAAGCTGGTATTGATCGATCCGAAAAAAGTGGAACTCTTTCCATATGCAAAACTGGAAAATCATTTTCTTGCTTTCCTACCGGATCAAGCCGAACCAATTGTTACTGAAACCAAAAAAGTAATCCATACGCTCAATTCACTTTGTATTGAAATGGATGACAGGTACGACCTGCTGAAAAAAGCACATTCGCGTAATCTGAAAGAATACAATGAAAAGTTTGTCAACCGTACACTAAATCCATTGAAAGGCCATCGCTTTATGCCATTCATAGTTTTAGTAATTGATGAGTTTGCCGACCTGATCATGACTGCAGGAAAAGAAGTGGAGATGCCGATCGCACGTCTTGCGCAATTAGCACGTGCCGTAGGCATCCACCTGATCATTGCAACACAACGTCCGTCTGTCAATATCATCACAGGTGTCATCAAAGCGAATTTCCCTGCACGTCTGGCCTATAAAGTTGCGTCTAAGGTTGATAGTCGAACTATTCTCGACATGGGTGGAGCAGAACAACTTATCGGACAAGGTGACATGTTATTATCAATCGGAAGCAACATGATCCGTCTGCAATGTGCATTTGTAGATACCCCTGAAGTGGAATCCGTAATCAATCATATCTCAAATCAAAAAGGATATCCTGAACCTTATTATCTTCCTGAATACGTCGGTGATGATGAGACCATTTCCGGCACTGATGGCATGACCTATTCTGAACTTGACGATATGTTTGAAGATGCGGCAAGGCTGGTGATCCAAAATCAGCACGGCAGTACTTCCATGATCCAGCGGCGATTAAAACTTGGCTACAACCGGGCTGGTCGAATCATGGACCAGTTGCAGGCTGTGGGCGTTGTTGGTCCTGCTGAAGGCAGCAAACCGCGGGATGTGCTCATGTTTACAGAGACTGATTTTGATTCGTTGATCTCGCGAATGAGAAGCAAGAACTGATCTCTCTTCATAACTCATTAACAGGTCGGGCTGTTACTTTTGGTCTACTTTTGCGTTTCTGTAGTAGACTTAAGACATACATTATGAAGGGTTTATTAATGATCTGTTGCTTCGTAGCTGTTTCGGTTTCCACTGGCTTTAGCCAATATTTATCAGCTAAAGATTCTGATCCTGAGGCATTAGCCCTTTTGACAAAGGCTGGCAAGGTTTACTCTACGGGCAATATCCAGGTGAATTTTAAAGTAAAGACCGCTATCCCGGGCCAACAACCAATGACCAGTGATGGAATTTATTACCAGGGTGGCAATAGTTATCGTCTTGAATTAAAAGAATACCATATCATCTCCAATGGTCAGCTCCGTTGGGTATATCTTAAAGGACCAAATGAAGTCAATATCTATAATGAAAGTACCGGGCAGGACTGGATCGGACCATCTGATTTTCTGCAACTGCACAAATCAAATGATCTTGTCTTTACGCTCTTAAGCACAAAAGACGGACTCTCCATCATTGAAGCGAAACCATTAAAAGGACGTTTTGATGAATATTCAAAATTTACGATCGGTGTCAAAAACGGTACACTGAATTATATCAATGCACTGTCATCCGATGGTTCACGCCAGGACCTGACAATCGGTTCAGTGACGAACCCGGTAGCATGGGATCCTGCTAAACTTTTTACCTTTCGCCCCGAAGCTCATCCGGGCGTGCATGTAGAAGATCTGCGTCTGGACTGATCCTGATGCATGGGAATCAAACATAAAGTCATCAATGCCGTCGCGAAAGTTACCCGACGTCGTATCGAACGCGAAGCAAAACATGCATTGCGTCATCAGGATGATTTGTTTCAGCAGCTGATCAAACAAGGTTCTCAAACACAATTCGGAAAAGATCATGGTTTTTCTTCCATAAAGAATCATGCGGAATTTACCAGGCAAGTTCCAGCCGGAGATTATGAATCCATCAGACCTTATATCGATAAAGTTATTGGTGGGGATGAAGATGTATTGTGGCCGGGACGTCCATTATATTTTGCAAAAACGTCAGGCACGACCAGTGGAGTAAAATATATTCCTATAACTAGAGATAGTATTCCAAATCATGTGGGTAATGCAAGAGATGCATTGTTCAACATGAGCTCAATCATGGGCATCACTAAATTATTTGAAGGAAAAATGATCTTCTTATCAGGTTCTCCAGAACTTGATAAAAAAGGTAATATACCCACTGGACGGCTTTCCGGAATCATTAATCATTGGGTCCCTGGCTGGCTGAGGTCAAATCAATTGCCCTCCTATGAAACAAATTGTATTGAAGATTGGGAATTGAAAGTAGATCAGATTGCAAAAGAAACCATGGGTCAGGACATGCGTCTTATCAGTGGTATTCCGCCATGGGTGCAGATGTATTATGAAAGAGTATTAGATCTCACTGGAAAAAAAACAATACTCGAAGTATTTCCAAATCTTCAGTTGTTTGTTTACGGCGGTGTCAATTACGAACCTTACAGAGCACAGCTTGAAAAACTGACAGGTGGAAAGATTGCTAGCCTCGAGACATATCCGGCATCAGAAGGTTTTATAGCCTATCAGGACACACCAGACTTACATAATGGTCTGTTGTTAAGTTGTAACAAAGGTATTTTCTTCGAATTTATTCCTGTATCAGAATTGAATTCTTCAACTCCTATTCGTCTTCGCTTGCATGATGTTGAAATCGGAGTTGATTACGCTGTGATCATGAATACAAATGCCGGTATGTGGGCGTATGATATTGGAGATACCGTTGAGTTTATTTCGACAACGCCTGCAAGACTTAAAGTCACAGGCAGGACGAAACATTTTATATCTGCATTTGGCGAACATGTCATAGCGAAAGAAGTCGAAGAAGCACTCAGGCAAACTGTTGTCAAACATCCGACGCTGATCAATGAATTTACCGTTGCTCCGCAGGTAAATCCAGTGGCGGGAGAAAAACCTTACCATGAGTGGTGGATCGAATTTACTGAAGCACCAAAGGACATGATGGCATTTACCAGAGATCTTAATGTTGCCATGGTCAGTCAGAACCTGTACTATGAAGATCTGATCAAAGGCCAGATCCTTCAGCCCCTAAAAGTGAGATCACTCTCTCCGGGTTCCTTTAAAACTTACATGCAATCCATCGGAAAACTGGGTGGACAAAATAAGGTGCCGCGCTTAAGCAATGACAGGAGCCTTGCCGACGTTTTGGAACGTCTCCCGGTCTCATCCTGAAACCCTGTAAAACATTGATTAACAGTACGAAGGAATGCCGCCGGAAAGACAGATAAGTAGTATCTTTGCCAACCATTTTAAGTAGCCTCCATGCGGTTTTTCCTTTACATTTTATTGACTGTCAGCACCTTATACGCCTGTAAGAGCTCATTCGAGCAGGTCCGTCTCAGCAATGACCCGGAACGTATCCTCAAGGAGTCGATCAAATACTACGATAAAGGAGAATATCTGAGAGCCCAAACCCTGATGGAACTGGTCCTGAATCAGTACCGCGGAACACGCCAGGGAGAAGAATTATTTTTCAAGTACGCATATACCCATTATCACCTGGGCAACTATGCACTGGCCGCCACCTATTTTACGAATTTCTCTTCCACGTTTGCATACAGTTCATTCACCGAGGAAGCAGATTTTATGACGGCTTATTCCTATTACAAACAATCCCCTACATTTCGACTTGACCAGGATCCTTCAATAAAAGCAATCGATGGCTTCCAGGACTTTGCAAATAAATATCCGGAAAGTGAGCGCGTGGCAGAATGCAATAAACTTATTGATGAACTGCGTGCGAAGCTTGAAGAAAAAGCATATGCACAGGGTGTGTTGTATTATGACCTCAGCCAGTTCAATGCGGCCATTACTGCATTCGACAATATGCTTTCTGAATTTCCTGAAACATCACGCGCTGAAGAAGTGCGTTTCCTGATCCTGAAATCAGCTTATGAGTATGCTGTGAATAGTGTGTATGATAAACGTGCTGAACGGTATGAGGAGGCTGACACACGCTACCAGGAGTATCTAAATCGCTATCCGAAAGGAGCTCATCTCAATGATGCGAGAGATATCCACAAGAAAATAGACGTTAACGCTAAAAATTTGTCAAAATGAGTAATATCAAAAATCTGAGCACTGCCATTGATCCGAATGTCAAAGCAAGAGATATCAAGGATCTATCCACAAGGACCACAAACATCTATGAATCGATTGCTGTGATCTCAAAACGTGCACGCCAGTTGTCAACCGAGTTGAAGAAAGAATTGCATGACAAGTTGGAAGAATTTGTAGTCGTGACAGAAACGATCGAAGAGATCCATGAGAATAAAGAGCAGATCGAGATCTCACGCTCTTATGAAAAAATGGCGAGCCCAACGATCCTGGCTACTGAAGAATTTATCAATGGTGACCTTGAGTGGCGTTACCCAGAGCCCGTAGTAAGAGAAGAAGAGTTCCCTGAGGATGCTGAGTGATTAACAGTCACGAATCTGTAGCGGAACATGTCTTCTTTGTCAGGTAAAAAGATCCTTCTTGGAATTTCGGGCAGCATAGCCGCCTATAAGGCTGCTTACCTCGTCCGTCTGCTGACAAAAGAAGGAGCTTCCGTCAGAGTGATCATGACGTCCTCCGCAAAGGATTTTATTTCTCCGCTTACATTATCTACATTATGTAAATATCCCGTCGCATCTGATATACATGATGGTGATGCATGGACCAACCATGTAGCATGGGGTTTGTGGGCAGATGCCCTAGTCATTGCACCAGCTACTGCCAATACAATTGCACGATGCGCATTAGGTTTAGCATCAGATATGCTTGCCGCAACGTACCTCAGTGCACGATGCCCTGTATTTTTTGCACCTGCTATGGACCTCGATATGTGGGTGCATCCTTCCACGCAGGAAAACATCAGCAGGCTTCAATCCTATGGCAATTTCCTGATCGACGTTGGTACGGGAGAACTTGCCAGCGGTCTTACAGGCCCTGGACGTATGGCAGAACCTGAGGAAATTATTGAAAGGCTCGGGTTACATTTTCATTACCAGCAGGATATGTCAGGTGTTCGTGTATTAGTGAATGCAGGACCTACGTATGAAGCTATTGATCCTGTGCGGTATGTTGGCAATCACAGCACAGGTAAAATGGGAGTCGCCATTGCAGAAGAATTTTCGCAGCGTGGCGCAGAAGTTCATCTGGTGCTTGGTCCTGATAGTGTAATACCCACTGATGAGCGAGTTCATGTAAGTCGCATTACATCGGCAGATGAAATGTTAACTGCCTGTGAAAAATTATTTTCTTCTTCTGATGTAGCTGTGCTTGCTGCTGCTATTGCAGACTACAAACCTGCTATGGTAGCTATTGAAAAGATTAAAAAGAATTCGGATAACCTCACACTTGAACTGATTCGCACTCCGGACATTGCAGCTGTGTTGGGCGCTAAAAAATCATCTGCGCAGCTGCTGGTAGGTTTTGCTTTGGAAACCAATAATGAAGAAGCAAACGCCCTAGACAAACTGACCAAAAAGAACATGGATATGATCGTCCTTAACAATCCACGTGAAGCGGGTTCGGGATTCGGTCATGACACAAATAAGGTATCATTTCTCTTCCCGGGCAATAAACGGGAAAACTTTCAGTTAAAATCAAAAAAAGATGTGGCACGTGATGTCGTGGATGCCATAAAAGAATTGATTCATGGTAAAAAATAGCTCTTTGTACAAATTCCTGCCTCTTGCTATCCTGCTGATCACTTCCGGTCTTCAGGCACAGGAATTTAAAGCTGTCGTCACAGTCAGCACTCCTAAGCTCCAAAGTACGGATCCGGCTGTATTCAAAACACTCGAGCGTGATGTCCAGGAGTTTCTCAACAATGAACGGTTCACAGATGATGAATACAAGCAACATGAGCGTATTGATATTAATGTGCAAATAAATGTTGCTGCAGAATTAGGTAACAATACCTTCCAGGCAGATATCGCCATCAAAGCAATCCGCCCGGTATATGGTAGTGAATATAAAACAGTGCTGATCAATCACGTGGACAGGGAAATTATTTTTCCATACCAGGAATTTGCCCCGATTGAAAATGGAACTGATTTTTTCAAAGACAACCTCTCTGCTGTATTCAGTTTCTATGCACAACTTATCCTCGGGTTAGATGCTGAAAGCTTTGCACCGGGTGGTGGTGACATATATTTTCAAAAAGCGCAGGCCATCATTAACCAGGTGCCTCCCACCGTATCAGAAAATGATAAAGGTTGGACCGCATTGAGCAGGAAGACAACGCGCTATTGGATTGTCGAAAACCTGCTGAATTCAAGATTTAAATCATTCCGCGAAGCATGGTATAATTATCATCGCAAGAGCCTGGATGTAATGCATAGCAACCCGAATCTTGCATTGGTTACGTTGGTCGATGCTTTGAAAGAAATAGATAAGACGAATTTGGCATATCCCAATAGTGTTGGTGTCCTGATGTTTGTGACGACGAAAGGTGATGAGATAGTTGACATCATGAAAAATGGTGACCGAACGCAAAAGTCCACTGTCTATGATATCATGCGCAAATTAGATCCCTCCAATAGTGGCAAGTATAATGTCATCAGGGGGTAAGCATCAACTTGCCATTTTTGCTTCAGGTACAGGCAGCAATGCTGACAAGATCTGTACCTACTTCCAGGATCATCCTACTATCCGCATTTGTCTGATCGTTACCAATAGGTCTAAGGCCGGTGTCATTCAGGTCGCTGAACGCCATGGTATCGCAAGTATTGTCATTCCAAAATCAGAATGGGCACAACCGGAATTTGTACTTCCCATATTGCATACAAGGGACATTACACATATTGTCCTGGCAGGTTTTTTATTACTCCTCCCCTCGTATGTAGTTTCAGAATATCAAGGGCGTATTATCAATATTCATCCTGCCTTATTGCCTAAATTTGGGGGGTACGGTATGCATGGTATTCACGTGCATGAAGCCGTAAAATCATCGGGTGATCGTGTCTCCGGAATTACAATCCATGAAGTGAACGAAAACTATGATGAGGGAAGAGTCTTGTTTCAAAAACAAACTGATATTGATTCGCATGACACCGTCAGTGATATCAGTAATAAAGTATTAGTGCTGGAACACTATTACTTTCCCCGCGTGATTGAAAAATGGATCCTCGGATAATTTTCCAGTCGGCACTCCTGACTTCATCGGCTTCTGAAAAAATTTATTTCACTTCTCTCACTCTTTCACTCTCCTTGCCCTGAGCTTGTCGAATGGGTCACTTCTCTCACTCTCTCACTATTAATTTGCACAACTCCCTGTACGCAAACCACAGTTTCGGATTTCTGTAATAAGCTCCTGCAATCCCCTGCAAACCTCCTGTATGGATGGCAAGGATGTGTCCTTCGTCTATCTGTCGTTCCAGCATTTTTTGACGGATGGCAAACATCATCTTACCGGTATAGACCGGATCAAGTGGAATGAATGTTTGTGTGGTAAATGAATGCATAAATTCAGCCAGTTCCATATTGGCTTTTGCAAATCCCCCAAAATGAAAATCAGGCCAAACGGACCATGAGCAGCATGGATTGATATTATATTTTTTAAGAATCGAATTGACAAAATCATTCGTACAACCTTTCCAGGCTGGCACAATATAAATATGTTGATTAGCCGATGCAACCTTTAGCATACCCGCAACTGTAGTCACCGTCCCACCGGAAATTACAATCTGTTGAAATTGATTTTCATCAATCAAATTCAATATCTCACCCGAACCTTCAATGGCAAACTGACTTTCACCCCCTTCATCAATAAAATAACAACCAGGAAATAATCTCTCAGCTTCGTCCGCATCAAACGTATTGTAAATATCAGGTGCAAGAAAGATCAATTCGCAATGATGTGCTCGCAGGAATTGTAATGTTGGATTCTCCGCATCATCCTGGTATGACCTGATGATACAAACACACTTCACCCCAAAAAAATGACATGCTTCCGCTAACGCATGAAGGTGATTGCTGAACATCCCTCCTTTACTTACAACAGGCGTGATATTTCTTTGAAGTGCATCCCGCAAATTGTATTTGAGCTTAAAATATTTATTACCGGTAGCCCATGACTCAATCAAATCCAATCGCAACATGCTGACCCGACCGTTTGCCCAATCCATTTCAATGGGTTGTACAGGCCCTGGAACAAAAGATGACCATTGTTCCGGAATGTAATTCATGATTAAAAATTGAAACTGGTTTACGACTGGGTTAGCACTACCCTCTTCGTCTTAACCGTGCGGCCAAAACTATCTTCCAGGCGGAAGAGATACGTACCACGCTGCAGATCACTTAGATCAGTTGAAATCGTTTCACGCGGATCATCCACTTCTACATCAATAGATTTTATACCAACACCCAGGATATTAAAAATCTTGAGCTTATACTTTCCATACAAAAGATCTGACATCTGGAATCGCACCACATCAAAACTTGGATTGGGGTACGCAAAAATATCCGGCCGTGATGGTTCTTCAGGAAAAATACGCGTGATGAGTGGATGTGTCTTAAATTCTATCCTGATGGGATCATTGCCATCACGTATTTCAACATCTGCTAGTTGCAGACCGGTATTGGAATCTACAAACCTATATATTTCTTGATATGTGATCAAAGGCAAGCCTGCGATCGAAGATGTCACATTCTGCCATCGCGATCCGGTTTTAGACTCAACCTTAATCGTCCGTTTTTCCGTGATGTGCTGACGGTATACGTTGTTCACCTCTGTCGGCAAATACAAAGTGCCTTCAGCGTCCACCACGATGTCTTCCGTCACATCATATGTGATGCGGATGGAATCTGGCAATACAGATGGTTTCCATTTGCAATTAAAATCCCGTGGCCAGCCAAAGACTGTATACATTTTACCACGATAGGAATAGCTCCCACCGTATATCCCGTTGAAGAATGGTTTTTTAGCTGGTGTAAGCGTGTAATTGAGACGGCCTGTACAAATTGGATTGTCTTCAATCACCTGTACAATCATGGAACTCTTGCCTGATACTGTAAGGATGGCATCTGACTCTTTCCCATTCACAAGTGATGCATACGTAACATGATCACGCTCTCCATTGACAATTACCCGCCTGCTCAATGCATATGGTGCACGTAATGACCTGAAGTTCCAGGTCTGTCCTGGTCCTCCCGTCGTGACCATAAAATGATCCGGCAGATATTCATTGGCATAGTAGATCGTATCATCAGCCAGTCGTGACCAATTCATCTGCTGGGCGGAAAGTCCCGTCCATACCATGATGGCGAGTAGCGTAGATATGATCCGGGTCATTGCATCCATTGAAGACCGACAAATTTATAATACTCTCCCTGACGTTGCATCAGGGTAGTATGATCACCTGCTTCCACAATCCGTCCTTCCTGTAATACAATTATATGGTCAGCATGTTGCACGGTGGACAGACGGTGTGCAATTACAATGGATGTTCGTCCTTCCATAATCACCGACAATGCTTCCTGAACCTGCCGTTCTGATTTACTATCAAGGGATGCTGTCGCCTCATCAAGGATCAGGATCGGCGGATTTAACAGGAGGGCTCGAGCCAGGGTCATACGTTGTCTCTCACCACCACTAAGCGTACTACCACGATCACCCACCATGGTATCATATCCATTCGGTGTCGCCATAATGAAATCATGAATCTGCGCAATTCGTGCCACCTCTTCGACCTGGCCTCTGGAAGCGCCCGGATGACCAAACGCAATATTATTGAATATGGTGTCATGGAATAAAACCGGGTCCTGGTTGACAATACCCATCAGGCTTCTCAGTTGATGAAGATCATAGTCGCGGATATCCGTACCATCAATCAATATCCTTCCTTCAGACACATCATGGAAGCGAGGCAGTAAATCTGCTAATGTTGATTTACCTGTACCGCTGGAGCCCACAATCGCCACCACTTTCCCTTTTGGAATGGTGAGATCAATATTTCGCAAAACCCAATCTCCATTTTCCGAATAGCGAAATCCAACATTTTCAAAACGGATCTCATCGTGAAAACTTTTTACGGGTTTCGGATTCGTCTTCTGAGGTATTTGTTCGTCGTGATCAAGTATCTCATTTACGCGATCCACCGCTGCAAGACCTTTTTGAATATGATAATAGGCGGATGAAAAAGCTTTTGAAGGTGCAATCACGTTGAAGAAAGCATACAGGAATGCAAAAAATGTTTCTGGCTTTATTTCTGACTTAAAGACCAGGTGAGCACCATACCATAAGAGAACGGATACGATGATGATCCCCAGCAATTCTGATAAGGGCGACGATAAGTCGCGCTTATACATAATCTTCGTCAGAAGCTTTTTATAGCTCTCATTGATCAGGCTGAATCGACTACTCTGATACGGCTGTGCATTAAACCCCTGCACAATACGCATGCCGTTGAGATTCTCTTCCACGTGGGTGACAAGATCTGATAATTTGTCCTGCACATCTTTTGACTGGCGCTTAAGATTGCGGCTGATGCGGCCAACGATAAAAACTGTAAACAGGATCAGAACAAAAACAAAAATTGTCAAACGATAACTCGTCACCAGCATAAATGTGATGCTGCCGATGATGACGATCGGTTCCTTAAAAACCGATTCGATTACATTAAGAATGGAATATTCTATTTCCTGTACATCCGTACTGATACGTGAGAGCAAGTCTCCTTTTTTACCGCGTGTAAAAAAAGCAAGTGGCAGGTCCATATATTTTTTAAAGACCTTATTTCGTACATCCCGCACAATACCATTCCGCACCTGTGCCATAAACACCAGCGAGAGATATCGAAATAAATTTTTCAGAAAGAATATCGCAACGAATGTGATGCATACTATTAATAATGCACCTTCCTGTGAATACCGCTCAACGAGCTGACTAAAAACATATTCAAGCCAGGACTGGATCTTGTTGACGCTGAATGCAACAGGTTCTGCCGAAGCAGTAACACGACCAAAAAGAATTTGAAAAAATGGAATGATGACCGGGATGCTGATCACCATACAAAAGGCCATCAGTACATTACAAAGAATATTGAGAAAGACAAGTCCTTTATAATTTTTCAAATAGGAAAGTAACTGCCTGATGGGCGTCTGCCCTACCGTTGTCATTACTCTTCCAGCTTAAAGCTGTCCAGAAAGCCGGTATGGAAATCTCCCTTTTGAAATGCAGGATCCTGCATCAGCTTCTTATGAAAAGGTATCGTGGTACTAATTCCTTCTACGATAAACTCATCCAGCGCACGTATCATTTTTCGAATACAGTCTTCACGGGTAGGTGCTTTGCAAATCAGCTTGGCAATCATACTATCGTAAAATGGTGGTATTGTATAACCAGCATATACATGCGTATCCACACGTACCCCATGACCTTTCGGACTATGAAAAGATGTAATTTTTCCAGGACTGGGTCTGAAATTATTAAATGGATCTTCTGCATTAATGCGGCATTCAATGGCGTGTCCGTTTGGATAATAATTTTTACCTGAGATCGGGATACCTGCAGCTACTTTAATCTGCTCTTTGATCAGGTCATGGTCAATAACTTCTTCTGTTACAGGATGTTCTACCTGGATCCGTGTGTTCATCTCCATGAAATAAAAATTCTTGTGCTTATCTACAAGAAATTCAATGGTACCGACACCTTCATAGTCAATCGACTTGCCTGCCTTAATAGCAGCTTTTCCCATTTTATTTCTAAGTGATTCATCGAGAAAAGGTGAAGGTGATTCTTCCAGTAATTTCTGATGACGACGCTGAATCGAACATTCACGTTCAGATAAGTGAACTACATGTCCATGCTGGTCACCAACGATCTGAAATTCGATATGGCGTGGCTGTTCAATAAATTTTTCAATATAAATACCATCATTACCAAAAGAGGCTTTGGCTTCCTGGCGTGCTTTATTCCAGAGATCTTCCAGATCATCTTCATTCCATACGACACGCATGCCTTTGCCACCACCACCAGCGGTTGCTTTCATGATGACGGGGTAACCAATATCCTTGCTGAGTTTTTTTGCGTGGGCAACATCTGTCACAAGACCTCCGCTACCAGGAACAACAGGTACGCCCGCTTTGATCATGGTTTCTTTGGCGGTGATCTTATCTCCCATTTGTGTGATCATCCACGGTGTGGGGCCAATAAATTTGACACCATATTCCTTACATACTTCCGCGAAGTCCGCATTTTCTGCAAGGAATCCATACCCAGGATGAACTGCATCTGCATTGGTAATCTCTACCGCCGCCATGATGCGGGGAATGCTCAGATATGAATCACTTGATTTTGGCGGCCCGATACATACAGCTTCATCCGCAAAGCGAACATGCAAACTGTTTTTATCTGCTGTAGAATAAACAGCGACCGTGCTGATCCCCATTTCTTTACATGTTCTGATGACCCGAAGGGCTATTTCACCACGATTCGCTATTAATATCTTCTTAAACATCCGGAGAGAACTGGTTGGAAAAATGGAAACCTATTTCGGTTACAAGCGAAAATTTAATTCGTGATCAACCGTTGGGATCGATCAGGAATAGTAACTGGTCATATTCAACAGGTGATGCATCCTCCGCGACTACCTTCACAATTTTACCTGCTACCTCTGACTCAATTTCATTAAACAACTTCATGGCTTCTACGATACACAAAACCGTTCCTACTTCGATTACATCACCGGGTTTGACAAGCACAGGTTTATCCGGAGAGGCGGACCTATAGAACGTACCAACGATTGGCGAGCGGATCTCAATCAGGTTTCCTGACACAGGTTGGGTCGCTTTAGCTCCATCATCATCACCATTCGTTTTTGGCTGACTGCTGACCTGTGGCGTTGGTGGAGAAGGGGGAGGTACTGCACCTGCAGGAGGCATCGTATTATATGTCGGAACCATATCAAAGCTCCTGGATTTGCTGTAGAATTTTGTGCGAACTGAAAACTCAGTTTCACCTTGCTTGTACTTGAATTCAGCAAGTTCCAGTCGGTTGACCAACTTTAATATTTCCTGTATTTCCTTAGAATCCATAGTTGGAATACTTATTTAGCTCTTTCAATGTAATTGCCCGTAGCTGTTTCAATTTTAATTTTTTCACCTACGTCGATGAATAGCGGCACTCTTACATCTGCACCAGTTTCGACTTTGGCAGGTTTCAATGTATTGGTTGCCGTATCGCCACGCATACCGGGTTCTGCATATGTTACCTCCAAGATAACATATTGGGGTAATTCTACAGAAAGGGGAACCTCCTGAACTGCGTGAATTAGTATCTCAACTGAGAGACCTTCCTTCATGAACTGTGCATTCTCGATCATCGCTTCCTGGATGCTCAACTGCTCATACGTTTCGTTATTCATAAAGTTATATCCCATCTCATCCTTGTAAAGGAACTGGAAAGGACGACGCTCGACGCGGACAACATCGATAGTATGTCCGGACTGGAAGGTATTATCTACTACCCGACCTGTCTTGAGGCTTTTTAATTTTGTACGCACGAATGCGTTGCCTTTTCCTGGCTTAACATGCTGAAAGTCAACGATATAATAAATGTCATTATTAAATTCGATGCAGAGTCCTTTTTTGATATCTGCTGTGGTAGCCATAGAAAATTGGTTAGATGGATGTGTAAAATGAGGGCGCAAATATAGACCTTTTCGGCCCGAAAAATGGCATCTGTCTGAATATCAATATGCCCAGGTCCAAAGGCTGGCTCCCCATGTGTATCCACCACCAAATGCAGTCAGGATAATTTTATCACCTGGCTCAAGCTGATCCTGCCATTCCCACAAGCATAATGGAATGGTGCCACCTGTTGTATTTCCATATTTCTGAATATTCACCATAACACGTTCCATGGGGAATTTCAACATGTCAGCTACAGCCTGGATGATGCGAAGGTTTGCCTGGTGCGGTACAACCCATTTGATCTCTTCTGGTTGCAGGTTGTTACGTTTCAGGATTTCCCCAACAGCTTCAGACATTCCTTTTACCGCTGCTTTGAAGACCGGACGACCATCCTGAAAGAGGAAGTGCATTTTTTGATCAACCGTCTCATGTGTAGGCGGATTTTTAGACCCACCACCTTTCATATGCAGGAAGTCTGCTCCCACTCCATCGACGCGCATCCAGGAGTCCTGGTGTCCGAAACCATTTTCATTGGGCTGAAGCAGAATGGCTCCTGCACCATCACCGAATAATATAGATGTAGAACGATCTGTGTAATCAGTAATAGAGGACATTTTATCAGCCCCTACGACAATTACATTCCTGTATGCACCGGTCTCAACCATGCGGGCTCCGGTCGTCAATGAGAATAACAAACCGCAACAGGCTGCTGTAACATCATAGGCGAAAGCGTTTTTCGCGCCTACCTTATGGGCTATCAGTGTACCGGTGTCGGGGAAGAAATAATCAGGTGTTACCGTCGCGCAGATGATCAGGTCTATATCTAAAGGTGATATGCCTGTCTTTTGTATTAAAGATTCAACAGCTGCGGCAGCCATATCGGATGTAGCCTTGGTCGGATCGCGGAGGATATGCCTCTCTTCAATCCCGGTGCGGGCTTTGATCCATTCATCATTCGTATCGACCATTTTTTCGAGGTCGGCATTGGTCAACACATCAGGCGGTACAAAACCCTGTACTCCCATGATTGCAGCTTTCATACTTGACATCTGGGCTGAAATTTAGAGGTGCGAAGGTATCTAAAAACTTAATGCACAACACAATTTTAAGCCTCCCAGATCCCGTTGTTGTAAAAGTACCTCCTTAACCCTTTATGGTACGGTTTTTGGACATCAAATTGTTATCTATCAGTATTTTATAAATAACTAATCTTCTTAATGTTATGAACCTATCCATTCTACTGGCGATCGTAACCCTGGCACTGGGCGGCCCTCAGACACCAAATTACTATCCGGGTCTGTCCACAGCTCGGGAAGCATCGAAAAGATCTGACCAGGACCTGGTCATCTTCTTTTCCAAAAAGAACTGCTCCAACTGCGAAAGTGCATGGATGGCTTTTACAAAAGACATGAAAGCAACACAGCAATTTGTATCCACCCGGATGGATATTGAGGACTTTGACGGAGGAGTCTTTTATGAAATGCTGGATATGAAAGAAGTACCAGGATGGGTTGTTTTTACTTCTGATGGAAAAGAAAAAGAAAGATGGTCCGGAGGCTGGAAAGATGCTTCTGGCAGTCCTGTCATGTTTGACAAGTCTGTTGTGATGGATACACCAAAAGAAGTTTCTAAACCTGCTACACCAACCAAAAAAGTTGAAACACCTCCTGCAACTTCAGTAGTCACCGCAACCGCTGCCACGAAAGAAAAATCGATGCCTACAACACCTTCAAAACCTGCACCTACTGTACAAACATCTTCATCTGGATTTGTGCTGCAGGCAGGTTATTTTGGTTCAGAAGCCAACGCACAAAAAATGATGCAGGACCTGAAGCAAAAAGGTTATGTGAATTTTGAAATAAAATCAACACAACAAAACGGATCAACATTTTACAGAATCATTTCCGAAGTATTTCCAACAGAAATGGAAGCAACTGAAAATATGAATATCATGACAAAAGCCGGTTGCAAAACGAGCATTAAAAAGACGAGCGAGATCTGATGCCTCGGACCCTTCTCCTCAGACATATTGGCCTTTTGACAGGCATCCAACCAAGTACCGTCGAACGGCTGAAAGGCAATGAAATGAGCATCCTCCACTCGATTGAGGATGCTTATGTTTTTGTGGAAGATGGTCTGATCAAAAACTTCGGATCAGATGCTGAATGCCTTTATGAGAAAGCTGACATAGTGATCGATTGCGCCGGAAGAATTGTGTTGCCCGCCTATTGCGACAGCCATACACACCTGGTTTTTGCAGCATGGCGTGAAAAAGAATTTGTTGATCGTATACATGGTCTTACATATGAAGAAATTGCGCGGCGTGGTGGCGGTATATTAAATTCTGCTGCACGTCTTCAACAGATGAGTGAGGATCTGTTATTTGATTCCGCATTTGAGCGATTGAAAGCAGTTATGAAATTAGGAACCGGAGCCATTGAAATAAAAAGTGGGTATGGTCTTACGATGGAAAGTGAGCTGAAGATGTTGCGCATCATCCGGAGGCTAAAGGAAAAAAATCTGCTTTCTATAAAAGCTACTTTCCTGGGTGCACACGCAATGCCAACGGAATATAAAAACAACAGGCAGGAATACATTCGCATATTGACTGATGAGATGCTTCCAGCTATTTATGCGGAAGGACTGGCGGATTATATTGATGTGTTTTGTGATGTCGGATTTTATACCGTTCATGAAACCGATAAGATCCTGGAGGCAGGAGCGAAATATGGGCTAAAGCCAAAAATCCACGCGAATGAGCTGGATTATTCAGGAGGCATCCAGGCAGGGGTACGGCACAATGCGATTTCGGTTGACCATCTTGAATATACCGGACCGGCCGAAATTGAAACTTTAGTCAATTCGACGACCATGGCAACCATCCTCCCATCGACTGCCTTCTTTTTGGGATTACCGTATGCCCCGGCACGTACCATGATCGAAAATCAAATTTCTCTAGCTCTCGCGACGGATTTTAACCCGGGATCGTCGCCCAGTGGTAATCCTTCCTTCATCATGTCCCTTGCCTGTATTAAATTGAAGATGACCCCTGAAGAAGCTATTAATGCCCTGACAATCAATGGTGCTGCGGCTATGGAAGTACAACATACCACAGGGAGTATTACCATCTCTAAGGCTGCTAATCTGCTGATTACGATGCCGGCACAACAAGTGGCGCTACTACCCTATCACTTTGGTCATAACTGGATTGACCAGGTTATTGTGGGAGGGAATATTCAATAAGATGTGTCTGCTTTATAACCAAAGCCCATATGGCTACGTCTGCTTAGATACTTTGAGCCGCTCAAAATGCGTTTTTTCGGCACATAGAACCCGGGCAGCGGAGGGTTATTATCCCGGCTCTGTCAATAGTCTCTCTTCCCTTTAAAATAAATGAAAACCCCGACCATAATGACGGATCATATTTCTATTTTTGCCCCTTACATATTAGAAAAAGATTTTATACTATAATTCTTCATGGGAAAATTGACTTGCTGGCTTAGAAGAGTATGGGTGTGCTGTGTTGTATGGTGTGTTGGATTTTCGTGCCAACTCGTCATGGCCGGTTCTCCTGCCCCGCTCGCGATCCAGGCAGGAACCGACCCGGTTGTTTTTACATTCAATTGTGTGGATGGTCAGCCCGGTGATACCGTATGTATTGACATCACGGTCACCGATTTTACAAATATTGCCGGCGGTCAGTTTGAGATCATCTGGGATAGTGATGTCCTCGATTATATCCGAGTCCAGAATCCAGGTACGCCCTCCATAAATGTCAACAGCGATTTTAATCAGTCCGGTCCCAACGCATTAAAGTTTATACCGCTCAATTTTCCAATCTCAGGCATAACACTTCCTGATGGAACAGTCCTTTTCGAAATCTGCTTCCGGATCGTGGGGCTGCCTGGTACGAATAGTGTTGTGGGGATCAGCCCATTTTTTGAATTTGAAATTGCCAATGACATAGGAGTAATACCTGCAGAATTTGAAAGTTGTGTTACAACAGTTTCTGGTGCAGTAGATCTTGTTGGTTTTGTCTCCAGTTGCGGCCCACCTGTACTTGGTGGTAATGGCGAAATTGATCTCTCTGTTTTTGGAGGTACAGCTCCCTATTCAATTACATGGATGGAAACTGTTTCCGGTACTCCTGGGGGACCAGTTGTTATTCCGGCTGAAGGAGGAAGTACAACTATCAGTGTTCCTCTGGGCAATTATGATGTCATCATTACTGATAATGTTGGTGCCAGTGTGACCTATAATATTGATGTAGTCGACCTTGCATTGTCCGTGACCACGCGGATCCGGCAACCAACATGCTACAAATTTGATAACGGAACGATCTGGATCAAACCTGTCGGTGGCGCTGAGCCATATAGTTATATCTGGCAGAGTATGACCGATCCAACCATCGCAGGATCTGGATTTATCAGAAACCTGGGTGATTCATCATTGGTCACCAGTCTTCCTGATGGATCATATCTCATCCATGTGGAGGATGCGAATGGTTGTGAAGCGGAGGTGACAGCAGTGCTGCTTGACAATCCATTTATCATTACTGTAAATAATATCCAGGACGCTACCTGCAATGGTTCGGAAGATGGATTTATCAGTCTTACTGTTTCCGGTGCACGACCTGATCCGGATGGAAATTATACGATAACGATCAAGCCCACCTTTGTCGTGGTCACCAACATGGTCACTGTGGGTCTGTTGAACCCTGGTGATTATTGTGTGACCATACAGGATGAAGTTTCACAATGTGATACAGTTTTTTGCTTTACGATTGGTTCCACTACCACCATTTCAGCAACAGTTACCTCATTTGATGTTTCCTGCGCGGGTGGTACTGATGGACGCGTTTCCCTAAGAGGACTTACCAATGGTGTTTCAGGTCCACTTTATTCATATTCCATATATGAAAAAACAACCGGCACGCTTGAAACCAATGCCAATAATATTGGCGGGACGTTTAATTACAGTCCTCTTTCTCCGGGAGATTATTTTGCGATCATATCAGAGGGAAGTTGCCTGTCCGATTCTATCATGTTTACCATTGGGGAACCTACACCTTTAGTTGTTACAGTTGCTGGGTCACGGCCGGATAATTGTGTACCCACACCAGTTGGTGATGCATGGTTTACTATATCAGGTGGGATGGGTCCGTATATTCTTTCCTCGACTGCGGGTACCCAGGATGGGGACACCCTACTGAATCTTAATTCAGGTAATTATACCCTAACTGTTGAAGATGCTAAAGGTTGTACAACAACTTTGCCTTTCAGGATCTATGATTTTGATGATAATGAAGAGATAGACATTACATTTCAAATCAATGGCGTTCCATGTGAACCTGGAAGTACTGTTACCGTTCTCTTTCAGGGTGGACCTGTTCCTGCGGGCGTAGGTATTCTTTGGAGCAATGGGCTTACTATTCCAACCATTCCAATCGATGAAGCAGATACACTTGATGTCGATCTGATTTTTGCAGCACCCATATTCTGTATCCTCGATGATACAGTCATCATCAATTGTGAATCAAAACTTGAACTCGATATATCTGTCATTCATCCTATATGTAATGATGAAGCAGTTGGAGGTCCCTTTACAGGAACTGTCATTGTGGATACGATGAATGCCGTTGCACCTGTGACATGGTACTGGTCTTTTCCTGATACAACACAATCAGCAACGTATACTGGTCTTGCACCAGGAAAATATTATGTGACTGTAACGGATGCTAATGATTCAACTGCAGTTGACAGTTTTGAAATTATTGCTCCCCCACCAATCCATATGGTGTTTGGTGTGCCGGACAGTACATCCTGTCCTGAGGTCTGCGATGGTGCAGTACGTGTGACGCCTGCAGATGGTGACCCATCGTTAGATTTTTTCCTGTACTGGAATGCAGGTACCCCCATGGCTGATACAGGTGTATTTTTTGATATTACAGATCTGTGTGCAGGATTTACCTTATTTGATATATCACAAGATGGCGTTTGTTTCTTCCAGGATTCGATAGAGATACTGGCACCTGATTCTATTGATGTAAATCTTGTCAGTGCCATTGACGCGACTTGTTTTGGTGACTCCGACGGACAACTGGAAATAACTGCATCCGGTGGCTCACCTGGTTATACATTTAATTGGGCCAGTGGTCCTTCATCACCTATCAATGGAGGCATCAGTGCCGGAGAATATGTGGTCTCGGTGACCGATAGTAAAAGTTGTATGGTGGTTGATAGTTTTTCGATAACACAGCCAGATACTTTAATCGCTGACATTGATAGTTCGGGAACACTTAATTTATCCTGTGGTGCCAGCAGTGATGGTATCATCACAATTGAAGTCAGTGGTGGCAATTCCGGTGGATATACATTTGTTTGGAATCCGGATGTTTCTAATTCTTACCAGGCTGTCAGCCTGCCTGCCGGAACATATATGATTACTGTTACAGATCCGAAAGGATGTACGGATACAGCTTCCTATACACTGACATCACCACCGCCGATAGAAGTGACCTGGCCTGCAATAGTTGCACCGGCATGTTTTGGAGATGAGACTGTCCTTGTCATTGATAATGTCACTGGTGGGAGTGGAAATTATACGTTTAATATTAATGGTGGCGAATTGTTGAATCTGGGTGATCCTGTAATGATCCCTTCCGGAATCTATATCGTTAGTGTGTTTGATGATCGTGGCTGCTCTTCTGATACGACGTATACAGTGATGGAGCCAAATCCGATACTCGTATCTATCGGGCCTGAAGATCCGGTAATAGATCTAGGTGACAGTTTGTTTATCATAGGCACGATTGATCAGAGTGATAATCCAATTGTGATGACGCAATGGACCGGATTGAATCTGAGTTGCGGCACATGTCCGGGTACCTGGGTCTACAATGTTACTCCGTTCGAATATGTATGGACCGTCACGGATGTGAATGGTTGCCAGGGAACTGCCAGCATACTTGTGCAGGTGGATTATGACAGGGATGTATATCTGCCATCTGTCTTTAGTCCTAATAATGATGGTGTCAATGAAGACTTCAGGATCTATACCGGACCGGGTGTGGAAATGATTAATTTCTTACACATCTATGATCGCTGGGGAAACCTGGTGCATTCAGAAGATGCGATGTTACCGAATCCGTCCGGCTCAGGTAACTGGGATGGGACATATAACGGGGATGCATTGAATCCCGGGGTGTATGTGTATGTCGCAGAGATCCGGTTTATTGACAATAATACGACGTTGCAGTTTAAGGGAGATATCACGTTGATACGATAATTATCGTGAATCGTGAATCGTGAATCGTCAATTGTCAATTGTCAATCGTCACTTGTCAATCGTCAATCGTGAATTGTGAATTGTCAATCGTCAATCGTGAATCGTCACTCTTATTTGTTACATACTTAGGCCTGAAGGGCCGCAAGAATTTAGCACAGGGTGTAGCCCTGTGTACTTTCGAAGGCATCTTTTTTGAGTACAGCCCTGAAAGGGCGCAGTAAGGCGGACTCTTCGCCCTATCATTACAAGTTTCCAATGTTAAAAGAAATAATGCACCAAAATGCTGGGTTTCTCCCGGTATTACGCTGCCTCCGTATGTCCCGACATGACGTAGCCTGACAAGTAGGTGAGCGTAATCGATGAGTGAAAACCGATTTCTACGAATTCCAATTTGACTTAACTGAAAGGTATGACTGATATCGTCGATAACAACTGAATCTAAAAAGCGAAAACGTATTTCTACGAATTCCGTTTTGACTTGATAAAGTGATACTGATATCGTTAATACCAGCAGGCCAATACCAACTAAAAACGCATATCATCGATAACGGTGTTGAGGACTTGTGAATGAAATATATTGCTTACAACCTTCAATGTATACGAGATGGAGAACCCACCTTACTTCACCCCTTCAGGGCTAACTCCTTTGAAGATGCCTTTCAGATCACAGGGCTACACCCTGTACTAAATTCCAACGCCCCTTCAGGGCTAAAAAATAATCCGGAAGGGCCTCAAAAATGATTAGTACCGAATACAGATTTTACCAAAACAGAATACAAATTTTATTGAAATCCGAATACAGGATTACAGAATACAGGTTTTACTAAATACCGAATACAGATTTTACCGAATACCGTATACAAGATTTTACCGAATACTGAATTACTTGAGTATGATAAAGCTCCCCCGCTTACGTCTGTCCTCCCCTCCACATTGATAGGTAAACTGATACACATACTGACCCGGCATAAGCTTCTCACCTTTAAATGTCCCATCCCACCGCTCATCGGGTGTCTTTGAAAAGAACACAGAACCACCCCATCGATCAAACACCTCGAGAGAAATAAACTGCCCAAGAAACACGATGTTACTAATACCCCAGTCATCATTTATGTTATCCCCATTGGGCGTGAAAGCCGTTGGAAAAAAGATCTTGTCACATGTCAGATCAGATGAATCCGCCACAGTAACATGCAGTGTATCACTCGCCTGGCAAAATCCATAATCAAGATCAACCTGATAGGTCGTTGTAGCTGCCGGACTCAGTATCGGTTCTGCAATGTTTACGTCACTCACACCTCCACCCGGCGTCCACTGAACATTTGGTGCACATGTAATTGGTAACCGCACCTGCATGGATGTACCAGTAAAAATTACTGTATCAGGCGTTGTGATCTGATCTATCGGCCGATACATTTCCTGCACTTCGAAATTGGTTAGCGCACGGCTGTAAAAACGCAATTCATCCATCACACCACGAAAATTCACTTCTCCATTGGCAAGACACGGGCCACCACCCAAAGTCAAAATCCCATTATTAAGGATCTGGATGTCTGCAGGCGTGGACTGAAGATCAACCTGTACACCATCATAAAACATAATCACTTCTCTTTTGCGACGCATGTACACAATGTGATGATAACAACGATTGGCAGGCAGGTTATAGGATGCTCTGGCTCGATTATCCACCTGCTGTGAAAGTGAAAGAGACATATCACGCGTCGTTGGATTGTATCGCAATTCTAACGTACTGTCAATACCACAAATCTCACTTTTGGAAATGATATCCATCGTCTGATTTCCGGTAGGTTCGGGCAGCACAAAAAAGCTTACGGTAAAGTCATTTCCAAAAAGGAAATCAAAATTGCCAAGGATCTGAACTGTCGTATTACCATCGAATCTCAGGCCACTACCCTCCACACCACATCCACAAGTTGCATTACCAGTGATGACACCATTGGCACCACTTCCCGTATCTTCTGTCGCATCACATGCATCAAAGGAATAGTAGGCGACCAGCCCGTCCAGGGGCTGCCCGAAAGAGAAAATTGTACAGCCCGTCAAAAAAAGTATCGATAGTATCCTGCCCATAGTGCTTAAACTTAACCGCCCGCCCATATATTTCATCATCTCTAACTGATTGACCTTCATACGACTAATGATCCGGAAGCCGTCTCATTCGCCGCCTGTGACGGGGGCACAAATATAGCCATATCAGGTTCGCCGGCAGCTATCTGCATTGTTAACCCTTTATTTGGCTGCATTCTGCCAGACTTCACGATATTCGTGCCCTGAAGTTTCAGAACCCGAACCGATACCAAACATGACCGCTGGAAAAAAGGATGCAAATGAGCTGAGTTTTTTCGAACATATCGAAGTATTGCGCTGGCATATCCTCCGCGCAGCCGCCAGTGTCCTCATCATTTCCCTGGTTGTCTTTTTTTCCAAAACATTAGTCTTCCAGTACATCATCCTGGGTCCAACACATGCTGATTTCGTTACCTACCAGGTGTTTTGTAATATTTCGCCCGAATTTTGTTTTTATCCGGAGAACCTGCAGATCATTACACGCGACATACAGGAACAATTTATCTGTCACCTGAAAGTATCCTTATGGCTGGGTGTGATTGTCGCATTTCCATATGTATTCTATGAGTTCTGGAAGTTTATTCGTCCGGGTTTGTACAAAAATGAAGTTAAAGCAGCACGTGGCATTGTATTCATCTGCAGTTTGCTCTTCCTGTTAGGTGTTTCGTTTGGGTACTTTGTGATCTCACCCATAGCGATCACATTTTTATCGAGTTACAGTGTAAGTCCGGAAGTTGCAAATACAACAACACTCGCAGCCCTGGTCAATAATATGACCATGTTTACGCTACCGGTGGGTTTAGTTTTTGAAATGCCTGTGGTGATGTTCTTCCTCGCGAAGATTGGCATCGTGTCATCCGCCTTTTTACGACAATATAGAAGGCATGCAATCGTGGTGATTATAGTGGTGGCGGCTGTCATCACACCACCCGATGCGATCAGCCAGATGATGGTGGCGATTCCATTATACACACTTTACGAAGTAAGTATCATCGTCACACGACGCATTGATAAAGAACGTGCGGAAAAAGAAGCACGTGATGCTCTTGAAATCAAAGAAGAATAATATGGAAAGAGTATCCTCGCAATTGACCATATTTATTCGCATCGCACTCCCCACGATCTGGCTTGCAACGGTCCTTTCTTTATTTGTCCTATTGACGATCGCTGTTAGAGGTAAAGCCCAGGTCTTTTACAATCCCATCGTGTGGGGTACGACTTTATTTATTCTCGGCAGTGGATTTCTATTTATAAAATATATCCTCTGGAAGACCTACCGCGTGGATATGGATAGCAGAAATATTTATGTCAGTAATTATTTCAAAACATATAAATATCCCTGGACTGATGTTGAATCTATTACTGAAGGTAGTTTTCTTCCAGGCAGGATTTACAAAGTCACTTTTAAAGCAAAGGGTTCATTCGGTCAACATATCCACTTCCTGGCGAGCCGTGTGTTGTGGGATGATTTTGTAAAGAACCATCCATCATTGCTTGCTGGCATACTGCAGGTGGATGAAATATAAGAAGATCATTTACAATGAGCGGTCCCTGAGCTTGTCGAAGGGAAGAAAAAAAAACAGTTCCCCTGTTGAGTCCCGCTCGATTTTTTTTCAGGATAATCTACCTTTAATGAAGAATCTTCAGGAAAAAAAATCGAGTGGGACTCATGTGTGGGGTTGTCACTTTTCTTCCCTTCGACAAGCTCAGGGACCTCCTATTGAAATGCTTACGTTCTGATACCCGCCTTCGGATTCAACCTAATAATCGGACAGATCATCTCCTCCAGCGAAATACCGCCGTGCTGGAAAGTATTCCGGTAGTACGTATTGTAATGATTGTAATTATTCGGATAAAGGAAATATTTATCCTCCTTGGCAAAAATGTACGACGAACTTAGATTCGGTCGTGGAAGACCACCCTCTTCAGGTTTTTTAATTTCCAATACATCTTTAGGCTCGAACTGAAGATTCTTGCCCATTTTATACCTAAGATTTGTAGTAGTATTTCTATCACCAACAACACGTGATGGTTGCTTCACCCGAATAGTACCGTGGTCAGTACCAATGATCAAACGCATCCCCTGCTGTGCCATTTTCCGTAACGCAATCCAGAGCGGTGAATTCACAAACCAACTATACGTCAATGACCGATATGCTTTTTCATCACCCGCCAATTCTTTCAATACTTCCATCTCCGTGCGTGCATGTGAGAGCATGTCAATAAAATTATAGACAATCACCACAAGGTCATTGTGCATGAGGTCATGTGCTTTATCACTCAGGTCTCGCGCCGCTTCAACATTCGTAATCTTTGTATAATGCCATTTAATTTCCTTGCGTATGCGACGTTGGATTTGCATGCCTAATAATTCCTGCTCATGCATATTCTTGCCACCATCTTCAAAATCCTCCACCCACATCTCAGGATGATTTTTTGCAATCTCTGCAGGCGTCATGCCAGCAAAAATCGCATTGCGGCTATACTGTGTTGATGTAGGAAGGATACTGTAAAAGAATTCCTCTTCTTCCACATCATAATAGTCCGTAATGATCGGCTCGATGATCTTCCATT
>JANPKZ010000304.1:0-47604 GCA_031426295.1 Saprospiraceae bacterium | reverse complement strand
AGACCCACTTCCTCCTGTACGGAATTTACCACGTAAAGAGAGTAGGGGAGATTTATTTTTTGCTCATATAATTTGCGAGCCACTTCCGCCATACAAAAGCCGCCCAATCTGTTGTCAAGCGCTCGCCCTATAAAGTTGCGCTTATTGATCTCTTCATACGGATCATCATACGTGACGACACAACCGATATGAATACCCATACTGTCAACTTCCTTTTTGTCTTTCGCACCGACATCAATAAATATATTTTCTAACGTGGGTGCAAGATTTGCATCCTTTCCTCTGCGCACATGTATAGCAGGCCATCCGAATACACCCCGCACGATACCCGTCTTGGTATGAATGCTGACCCGCCTGCTTGCAGCGATCGTCTGATCTGATCCGCCATTCCGGATGACGTGGATAAATCCTTTATCAGAAATATAATTGACATACCATGAGATCTCATCAGCATGTCCTTCGATGATGACTTTATATTTTTTTCCTGGATTAATAATGGCATACGCGGTGCCATATACATCCGTATGCCACTCATCCACATACGGCGTGATATAATCAAGCCATATCTGCTGTCCTTTTGTTTCAAAACCCGTGGGGCTCGCGTTGCTTAAATATTCCTTTAGAAATTTCTTCGCTTTCCTATCGATCACGTGTATGTCAGTTATTGTTGTACCAGGAATTGATCTGACCATTGCTTGGGATTCGCAGACCAGTCTTTTAATAATGTCAGATGATGGGACTCAATTCTTTTCTCATCCGCTGCTACCTGGATGATCGTATTATAATCTGTGAGTGTTTTGAAAATGCAATTTGAATTTTGAAAGGCCACTTTTGCTACTGGCAGGCCATATTGGAAAATCGCCAGGACCCCAACTACCTCTGCAGGTACCTGCCTGATCGCTTCCACCGCTTGGAGACTGCTCATGCCCGTAGAGATAAGATCTTCCACGACCAATACTTTTGCATAGGGTGCTATCTCGCCTTCAATTAAATTCTGACGCCCGTGGTCTTTTGCTTTTGAACGAACATAGGCAAATGGCATCTTTAACCTGTCAGCAAGTAATGCACCATGAGCGATACCCGCTGTAGCTACACCGGCAACTGTATCAAACAATTCAAAATCTTTCGCCACCTTCACCATGAAATCGATGAGCGCCGTTCGGATCTCCGGGTGTGACAATAATATACGGTTGTCACAATAGATAGGAGACTTTAAACCTGATGCCCACGTAAAGGGTTTATCTGGTTGGATACGGACAGCGCCGGTCTCGAGTAGTTTTGATGCAAGTATTTGATTATTAATCATTTGTAACAGATCAAGAATTGATGCAAAGGTATAAAATATACATTAATGAGAGCCCTTTGATCCTTACTCAAACTTCCGATCTCGCGGATGAAACTTCTTTTGAGCGCTCATTGATCCATGCCATCTATCGGGGGAAACCAAAAATGCTCCTCAACTATATTGAACTCCTGGAAAAAAATAAACACCATGAAGGGATCATCATTCAAGCTGATGATGTTGACCAATTGTGGCGTGATTTTAAATCCCTGTACTTCTATATTAAAGCAGGTGGAGGATTGGTTTTAAATCCTTTTGGAAAAATATTACTCATCTATCGGCGGAATGTCTGGGACCTGCCTAAAGGAAAACAGGATCCTGGAGAAACATTGGCTCAAACCGCTTTAAGGGAAGTTCGTGAGGAAACTGGTTTATCCGATCTTAAGCTGGTAGAGAAACTCGACAACGGATACCATTGCTATATGATGAGTAAGCAACGTACCCTGAAACGTACCCGCTGGTACCTGATGAGCACTCAGCAGCCTTCATCACTCATCCTTCAAAAAGAAGAAGGCATTCAGGATGCAGCATGGTTTGATCCTCGCGAGATACCAAAGCTCAACATGCCCATGTTTAATAACATCCGCGATGTACTCCTGAGATTCAACGAACAAAAACTTTCACAACCCGGGTCAGATAAACAATAGGGACCCAATACGGATCATCGTACTTCCTTCTTCCAGGGCTATCTGATAATCTCCCGACATGCCCATGCTGAGTTCTTTAAATTCCTCCTTGCTACTAAAATACTGATCACGCAATTGAATAAAATGCTGATGCAATCGCTTAAACTCAGCTCGAACCTGAGCTTGATTTTGCGTGAGACTTGCCATACCCATGACCCCTGTGATTCGCACATTTGAAAATTTCACATGTTCTTCATTGTTGAGAAATTCTAATAACTCCTCAAAGTCCCACCCAAATTTTGTTTCCTCTGCTGCTACTTTGATCTGGATCAGGCAATTCATGTTGATACCTGCCTCTTTTGCTTCTTCATCGATCACTTTCCAAAGTTTAGCGCTGTCCAACGAATGAATGCAGAAGACATACGGCATGATGTGTTTCACTTTGTTCGTCTGAAGATGACCAATAATATGCCACCTGATTTCATTCGGCAGGAGTGAAGCCTTCACAACCAGTTCCTGTGCTTTGTTTTCGCCAAAATCCTTTTGCCCCATCTTGTAGAGATCCTGGATTTCATTTTCCTTCCTGTTCTTCGTAACAGCAAGCAATTGGGCTTTGAAAGGTTCGCAGGCCTTCAGAAGACTATAATAAGGATGTAATGGATTTGGCACAGTTTATGGTATTATGATTTTCGATAATATGAATTTGGCCCGGATTGGGAGTATTTGTATTTCGCTGGAAGTAACAATATCGAAAGTAACAGGTTCGTTTTTCGGGAGTCTTACAATTCAAAGCCCACGGAATGCCGGATCTCTACTTCACTTTTTAAAACTAATCTTTATGAGTGCCAATCGGGAAAAATCAACAAGGATCATGGGCTTCGTGGTATCCATCTTACTTCACGGTATCTTCTTTGCAGGATGTATCGCAATTGATTATACGAATAAGCCAGAAGTTGCTGTAGATCCGCAACCGACAGAAATGAACCAGGCAGCAGATATAAGTGCGGAACACAAGAGCTGATTGGGAGTTAAAATAAACCGTGGATCTGGCTGCTCACCAATGATATGATCTTACCCATATCCTCCGCATTTTTTTCAAAATCAATATCATCTGCGTTGATCACCAACAGCGGTCCTTCCCTGTAGTTTTCTATCCATTCGTCGTATTTCTGATTGAGCCGTTTCAAATAGTCCAGGCTCATACTTCCTTCATAACTGCGTCCACGTGAATGGATATGCTTCACTAATGTGGGTATGCTTGCCTGCAGGTAGATCAACAGATCAGGTGGTGATACCTGCGTACTCATATTTTTAAAGAGTGTAAAATAATTTTCAAAATCCCTGCGTGCCATTAATCCCATCTCATGGAGGTTAGGGGCAAAAATGTAGGCATCTTCAAAAATCGTCCGGTCCTGGATCACCGTCTTGTCTCCATTGCGGATGTTGATGATCTGCTGATACCGGCTATTGAGAAAATAGATCTGGAGATTAAATGACCACCGGTGCATGTCATCATAAAAGTCACTCAGGTATGGATTATTGGTCGTGTCTTCATAATGGACTTCCCATCCAAAATGTCGTGCCAGCCGGGTGGATAATGTTGTCTTTCCTGCACCGATATTACCGGCCACAGCCACGTGTTTGATTATAGTTTTGGATGCAGGCATTAATGCAAGGTTAAAAATTAATAGTAATCGGGGTGGTAAAATAAAAACCTTCAGCGATTAGAACCCCTCCGTGATCCAAATATTTGCTTAGTCAAGTTTGAAAAGCAATACTTTTGAACATATGAACAATGGACACCCAATGATTTCTGTATCAGAGCTCTCGCGGATCTATTATATGGGCGTGGAAGAGGTCCATGCACTCCGCTCTGTTAGCCTTCAGATCAATAAAAACGAGTATGTAGCCCTCATGGGACCTTCCGGATCCGGTAAAAGTACCCTGATGAATTTACTGGGTTGTCTTGATACACCTACCTCAGGTGAATATTATCTCAACAACCAGCTTGTAAGTGATATGAGCGATGGAGAGCTGGCGGCTGTCCGTAACAAGGAAATTGGCTTTGTCTTCCAGACATTTAATCTGCTACCCAGGCTTTCTGCACTCGAGAATGTCGCTCTACCACTGGTATATGCGGGTATTGGAAAATCAAAGAGAATAGAGATTGCCGAATCTGTGCTTGAGCAGGTAGGCCTCAAGGACCGTATGACCCATAAACCCAATGAACTCTCAGGAGGCCAGCGTCAACGTGTAGCCATCGCGCGTGCCCTGGTCAACAATCCATCGATCATACTTGCAGATGAACCTACAGGAAACCTGGATTCCAAAACTTCGCTTGAGATCATGGACATCTTTGGTAAGCTTCATGCTTTGGGGAATACGATTATCCTCGTGACACATGAACCCGATATTGCAACCTATGCCCACAGAATTGTAAAACTTCGGGATGGCTATGTTGAATCTGATATTTTGAACAAAGGCTTTGTTGTCGCTTCAGCACATGCAGGGTCAGAAATGTAATTGCCATGGCGACTAAAATTTATACAAAAACCGGAGATGATGGGACGACAGGTCTATTTGGTGGCGCCCGTCTCCCAAAAGACCATATCCGTATTGAAGCCTACGGTACAGTAGATGAACTGAATTCTGTCATTGGCTGGCTTACCGCCTTTATGAAGGAGGAGAAGGAAATTGAATTACTTCACACGATTCAATCTCGTCTGTTTACTGTTGGCTCCAACCTGGCCAGTGATCCGTCAAAGGAGATGATCACCCCTGACCTGACAGAAGAGGATATAAGGCTGATAGAAACCGAAATTGATCAATATCAGGAAATACTTCCTCCACTCAAACATTTCATTTTACCCGGAGGTAGCGAGCCTATCAGTGCCGCACATCTTGCCCGCACCGTCTGCCGACGGGCCGAGCGCAGGTGTGTAGCCCTTACCCATGATTCTGAAGTTGATCCAAATATCATCCTCTACCTCAACAGACTGTCTGATTACTTCTTTGTTCTCGCACGTATCCTGGCATATAATGCAGGAATAGATGAGATCAAATGGGTACCGAGGAAAAACGAAGGAAAAGGCGAAGGCGAAGGCTAAGGCGGAGGCGGAGGTATAGGATGAAGGCAATTTTGAATTTTATCCAAAATCCAAATTCTAAAATCTAAAATCTAAAATCCAAAATCCAAAATATAAAATATAAAAGGATGCCTTAGGCTAAATGCTTCTTGGGTTTGAGCGCAAATACGTGGATTGCAACGCCAAAGAATAGAAGGCTGAAAAACAGATCACCGAGGATCTGATTTAGGAAGAAGGGTAGTCCCGCAGCATAACAAGTCATCAGGCCGGCAAAATTGACAGGGTAGACACCTGTGGAGGCCCAGACCCCGAAATTGGATAGGAAAAAGAAGATCATAGAGGACCCTAGTGCCCCAAAAACGACCCGTTGCATATCTACACCCTTCCTGAACATAAGGTGGCCATAAATGACAATGAGTCCTAATCCTGCATAGCTCCAGAGAGCTCCACGATACAGGAATATAAAATGAGAGTAATCGTCCGGGTAGCGCTGAGCGTAGATTAAGTTGTTGAGGATCATGTCACTACACAACATAACCAGGAAAGGAATGACCATTGCCACACTCCTGCGACCCGCAAAAGCGGCAGCAAAAAGGGAAACCGCACCTACTGCAGTAAAATTGGGATAATGAGGTAACAGGCGACTGCTGATACCGATAATTAACAGGGAGAAGATGAGGGTTTTGGTGTTATTCATCCAGGCCAAATGTATAAAGATTATGGCAATCCAAACAAGTGTGAAAAGGTGGATGCATAATCGACGTCAGAATTGGTTTTGTATAAATACGTTTGACACTGGCATAGTGTTTCACCGTCGGCTGAAAAAACTTATTACTTTACCCAAAATATGAATTTTTATATGACCGGAATCATTTCTATTCCCAGTTTTCATAAAGTTTTTCTTACTCTAATCCTGACCATAATCATTGGCAACCTTTCTGCGCAATCCAAAAAGACATATTGGCAGCAGGAGGTAAAATATTCGATGGATATTACGATGGATGTATCCACGAATCGTTTTACAGGGACCCAGAAGATCAGGTACAAAAACAATTCTCCGGATGTCTTAACCAAAGCATTCTTTCATCTTTACCTTAATGCATTTCAGCCCAACAGTGTGATGGACGTTCGTTCGCGGACAATTTCTGATCCCGACAGCCGTATAGGTGACAGAATTCTACACCTCACTGATAATGAGATCGGGTACCAAAAAATTCAGAAGCTCACTATGAATGGAGCAGCCCTGAACTATGAAGTCAATGGCACCATATTGGAAGTCCAACTATCCAAATCTATCAGGCCGGGACAGACAGTAACATTTGATATACAATACGAAGCACAGGTACCTATCCAGATACGTCGTAACGGCCGGGACAACAAAGAAGGTATCCGGTATTCGATGTCACAATGGTATCCGAAGTTGTGCGAATATGACCGTGATGGCTGGCATGCAAATCCGTATATCGGAAGAGAGTACTATGGTGTATGGGGTGATTTTGAATGTAATATCACTATCGATGCAGCGTATGTTGTTGCAGCTTCAGGCGTATTACAAAATGCGAAGGAGATCGGTCATGGATATGCACCAGAACCCAAAACAAAAAAACAATTCCTGACATGGAAATTTAAAGCGGATCGTGTGCATGATTTTGTATGGGCTGCTGATCCGGACTTTGTGCACGATGTCCATACTACTAAGGATGGTATAATACTTCATGCATTTTACCAGGACACACATGATTTTGTTGAAAACTGGAAAGAACTGCTCCCCATCATGGATGAAGCTTTTACATTCACCAATGGTTTGTTAGGGAAATATCCCTATCCAGTGTATTCTTTCATCCAGGGAGGAGATGGTGGTATGGAATATCCGATGGCAACATTAATAACGGGTCATCGATCTCTTTCTTCGCTTGTGGGTGTCTCCGTTCATGAGCTGATGCACAGCTGGTTCCAGATGTTGTACGGATTTAATGAAAGCCTGTACTACTGGATGGATGAAGGATTTACATCGTATGCAGAAACGAAAGTGATCGATCACCTGAAAAAGAAAAAACTTATTCCCGGTCAACCTGTCCCGAATCCATATGAACAGGCATTGAAGGGATATAAAAATCTTGTCGACAGAGGATTTGAAGAACCGTTAAGCACGCATGCTGATCACTTTGCTTATAATACCTCGTATAGCATATCTGCCTACACCAAAGGAGAAGTATTTCTGTACCAGTTAATCTATGTAATTGGAAAAGAGGCAGTGGAACGCGGCTTACTTGATTTTTACAATCAGTGGAAATATAAACATCCGAATGACCATGATTTTGTCCGCGTCATGGAAAAGGCTTCTGGCATTGAGCTTGACTGGTACAGGGAATATATGGTCAATAGTATAAAGACGATAGATTATGCAATTGATACTGTTGTTACAAATGCAAATGCCACAGGAATAGAATTAAGAAGGATCGGTCTTATGCCTATGCCTGTCGACATTGCTGTGAAACTCACAACTGGTCAAACGCAGCTTTATACAATTCCATTGGACCTGATGCGCGGATCAAAAAATACAACAGTATACCAGCTACAACCTGATTGGAATTGGGTAGATCCCACTTATTTTCTTGAAGTACCTTATCCGACTTCACAAATAGAAACCATTACCATAGATCCTGATCATGGGTCTGCAGATATGAACCGGGATAATGATGTGTGGCCAAAACCAGCAACTCCAACCGAATAAATATTCCAATCTTTAAACATGAAATACGTACAAGTACTGTTTATGCTGATGTTAGTCACCAGCATGCAAGGCCAGGGATTAACAGATAAAATTCTGGAAGGATTTACATTCCGGAATGTTGGACCGGCAGGCATGAGTGGTCGCATCACAGCGATTGATGTTGTCACCTCTGAGCCTGAACATATTTATGTCGGCAGTGCATCCGGAGGCGTGTGGGAATCAAAAGATGGTGGTATTACATGGGAGCCCATATTCGATGACCAGCCTGCTTTATCGATTGGTGCAATTAAAATAAATCAGCAAAATCCAAGCGAAATATGGGTAGGTACTGGTGAAGGAAATCCCCGCAATTCTCACAACAGTGGGAAAGGAATTTTCAGGACTCTTGACGGTGGTCGTACCTGGAACCGCATGGGTCTTGAAAATAGTAAGCAGATTCATCGCATTTTGATTGACTATCATCAGCCATCCACCATTTATGTCGGCGTTTCAGGAAATACATGGATGCCCGGTGGCGAACGTGGCGTATATAAATCAATTGATAGTGGTAAGACATGGAACAGGATATTGTATACAAATGAAAAGTCAGGTGTTGGTGATTTTCTCATGGATCCTGTGAATCCGCGCAAGATGGTGGCTGCGATGTATGAACATCTTCGTTCACCCTGGGACTTTGTAAGTGGAGGTGCTGGTTCAGGATTATACATCACGTATGATGCAGGAGAGAACTGGAAAAAGATCACATCCGAAGAAGGTCTTCCGAAAGGAGATCTTGGACGCATCGGGTTAGCGATTGCGGCATCCTCACCTGAAATTATATATGCCCTGGTGGAGGCAAAAGAAAACGGATTGTATAAAAGCACGGATGGCGGAGAGAAATGGTCGCTGGTCACAACAAAAAATATTGGCAACAGGCCATTTTATTATAATGAGATATATGTAGATCCAAAAAATGAAAACAGGTTGTGGAATCTGTTTTCCTATGTGTCAAAAAGCGAAGATGGTGGACGTACGTTTGAAACCATTTTGGATTATGGCAAAAGTGTACATCCGGATCATCATGCATTTTATATTCATCCTGAGAACACGGATTATATTATTGATGGGAATGATGGAGGATTAAATATTTCCCGCGATGGAGGACGTAACTGGTATTTCTGTGAAAATATCCCTGTAGGACAATTTTATCACCTGGGTATTGATAACGAATATCCGTACAATCTGTATGGAGGCATGCAGGATAATGGCTCATGGGTGGGTCCTGCATTCAACTTGAAATCCGGAGGTATACGAAATGGCGACTGGAGAGAATTATATTTTGGAGATGGTTTTGATGTCGTGCCTAAATTATCAGATACACGTTATGGATGGGCCATGAGCCAGGGTGGTAACCTGGCGTATTATGACAGGGAGACTGGTTTTAATCAGTTTGTGAAACCTGTACACGCTGAAGGAGTGAGATTGCGGTATAACTGGAATGCTGCAATAGCCTCCATTCCAAAAACAGATTGTGGCATTTATTACGGAAGCCAGTTTTTGCATAAAAGTCTTGACTGTGGACAGAGCTGGACAATCATCTCTCCAGATCTGACAACAAATGATACAACCAAACAAAAACAATACAAGTCGGGAGGACTCACCATCGATGATACGGAAGCAGAAAACCATACAACGATTTTATCAATTGCACCCAGTCCGGTAAACACAAATGTGATATGGGTTGGCACTGATGATGGCAATGTTCAGCTCACGCAGGATGGTGGAAAGACATGGAAAAACTTTGCAGGTAAAATTGCTGGCTTGCCTGCAGGTGCATGGATCCCACAGATTGAAGTATCAAAAAGAAATGCAGGTGAAGCTTTTGTCGTGGCCAATCATTACAGGCGAGGCGACTGGAGTCCATATGTATTTCACACTATGGACTTTGGAGCTAGCTGGAAAAAAATCACGAATGATAAAGAGATCACTTCGTATGTGATGACGGTCGTTCAGGATTCTGTAGAAACAGATTTGTTATTCCTCGGTGCTGATGATGGACTTTATGTAAGTACCGATGCAGGCGTACATTGGAATCGCTTTCCTGCAAAAGTTTTTCCGCGGGTAGCTACCAGTGATTTGAAAATTCATCCGACTGATCATAGTCTTGCGATTGCCACTTTCGGAAGGGCATTGTATGTGATGGATAATTTATTGACTCTTCGTCAGATGACAAGATCAAAACAGGTTTTGGAAAAGCCCTTTGTTTTCTTTTCATCACCTGACGTATTTCAGACAGTTAACAGATCAGTTGATGGTATCCGTTTTACAGCCGATGCAGAATTTCGTGGACAAAACCGGTCTTCTGCACCGAGATTTTTCGTGTATGTAAAACCTGTTGAAAAGAAAGAGAATGCAAGTGCCGATACAAACGTGAAGGATGATAAAAAGAAAAAATCTTCTTCAAAAGCAGTGGTGAAATTGCCAACAAAAGAAGATATTCCGGTAGCAGCTTCAGATACAACTGCTTCAAAAAATATGCAGGGTGATTCAACAAAAAAAGCTGACCAAAAAGATAAGGATCTGCTTAAGATGTATATTCTTAATACGTCTGGTGACACCATCCGGTATAAGACCCAAAAGTTAACTGAGGGATGGAATTATGTAATGTGGGATATGCGTGAGAAAGGGATCTTATTTCCATCCCGGTCTGAACCGGGGAAAGATGAGGATGATCCCGCAGGACAGCAGGTATTGCCGGGTGCGTATAAAATTATTGGTTTGTATAATGGTAAAATGGATTCAGTCACTATCAATGTCAAATTTGATCCCCGATTAAATCTCACAGCAACAGATATTGATGCAAAGCGTGAATGGATTTCGAAATTAAATACATCTATTACGAAAGTGCAGAAAGGATTTCGAGCATTGCAGGATGTACGGAAAGACATACGTATGATTGAATCGATGATGACCAATGCACCTGATAGTATCCAAACCAAAATCAAAGACAAGCAGAAGGAAATAACGAAGAGACTAACTGCACTGGAGGAAAAAGTAATGGAAGCAGAAAATGTCAAGGGATATACAAATGCCCAGAATATCAATGAAAAGATCGGAAGTGCCCAGGCCTATATATCGACTTCTCCGGGAAAACCTGGTGCGAATGCGATAGCCCAGATGCAATTGACTGAAGCAGAGGTGGGAAAATTCACTACTGACGTCAATAGTTTTATTGAAAAGGATTGGAGTGAGTTCAAATCCATGGTACAAGGTTTTGATTGGCCTTTGTTTAAAAACATTGACAGGGTAGAGTAAGGTCCATGGCCGCTAATTACACTAATTGCACAAATTAGCTCTAAGTGATTTGAAAAGAAAACAGACAACTGAATACCGAACACTTTTTTTACTGAATACTTCATTTACCGCTTACCTTTTTTACCACTTACTTCTCACTCCTCACTCTCTCTATCGCCTCTGCCACTCCCACACTCGCCGGCTTTGCAATCACTTCAAGGTTCCGCCTATGTCCAAGCTCATAATTAATCTGTGGATTCGGATCGATGTAATAGATGCGTGCATCTGCAGGTGCATAAGCCACCAGACTCGCAGCCGGATATACCTGCATACTGCTGCCTATCACAAATACAATATTCGCATCTGAAATTTCTTCTACTCCTTTTTCAAGCAACGGTACCATTTCCCCAAACCACACAATATGCGGACGCAGTTGTGCTTTCCTTTCACACAAATCACCCATCAACAGATCCTTTTTCCATTCATAGATTAATTTAGGATAGGTGATACTTCTCACTTTTAATAATTCACCATGAAGGTGGATCACGTTCGTACTCCCAGCACGTTCATGTAGGTCATCCACATTTTGTGTAATGATAATTACATCAGCTGCCGACTCCAACTCAGCAAGCGCAAAATGCGCTGCATTAGGTTGTACTTCGAGAAGCTGTTTTCTCCTTTCATTATAAAACTGCAGGACTATATCAGGTTGTCGATGCCATGCTTCCGGCGTGGCAACATCCTCGACGCGATGTCCTTCCCAAAGACCACCTGCATCGCGAAATGTTTTTATACCACTTTCAGCACTAATGCCTGCCCCGGTCAGAACAACTATTTTATTCCTCATCTTTCTCTGGATCTTCTTCTTCCGATTCATCAATTTCCGGATCCTCATTCCTGAGCTCTTCAAATGCATCTCCCAGGAAATCAATGATGTCACTCGCTATCAAAGCTTCATATCCTTCCGTCTCCGCTGCAATATCGCCTGCACTGGCGTGCAGATACACACCTAATAATGCAGCATAATCTGCAGAATATCCCTGGCTTAACAATCCAAGCAAGATGCCCGTCAGCACGTCACCACTACCACCCGTTGCCATGCCCGGATTGCCATGTGTATTAAAAAACGAAACACCATTGGATTGACAAATAATCGTAAACCCACCTTTCAGTACAATATTGATCTTGCGAGCCTGCGCTTCTTTGCATGCAGTTCGATACCGTTCGTAATGATCTTCCTGCTCTCCAAACAACCGATCAAATTCACCTGGATGTGGAGTTATGATGGTACCCGGAGGTATCAAATCAAGCGCATTATTGATAGCGATGATATTCAATGCATCAGCATCTAAGACAAGAGGTGTTTTAGGTTGATTTTTCATCAGGTCCAATACTGCCTTTTGCGTATCGGGATGTGTACCCAGTCCCGGGCCGATGGCAATGGCTGATATTTTTTCTGGAATATCACAACCTGTGAAGTAATCACCGTGCTTATCCATTTGCACCATTACTTCAGGTACAGAAGTTTGCAAAATGACATACAATCTCTCGGGGATATGTGCGGTCAATAAGCCAATACCTGATCTCATGCCAGCCAGTGCTGAAAGAATACATGCACCCGCTTTTCCAACACTGCCAGCAATTAATAATCCATGCCCGTAATCACCTTTATGACTATGACGGCTGCGTTCAATCAGGAAGGGGAGGAGATAGTAATAGTCAAGTTCAAAACTGCGGATATCATTTTCAAGCAAAAATGTATCAGACAGACCAATGTCACACACCAGGACTTCACCAAAGTAAGGCTCACTCTCAGGCATCATGAATGACAACCGCTGACACTGAAATGTCAATACCAGGTCTGCATACGCCACTTCACCATCTGGTGCTTTATCTACGTACATACCTGAAGGCATATCGATAGCGATGCTCAGGTTGCTCTGTTCATTGAGCCAGGTGGCAATTTTATGCCAGATCCCTTCCAGCGGTCGGGTCAGACCAGTTCCAAACATTGCATCAATGATAGTGCCTGAAGGACTCAGTTCAACAGCATCCGGATTCCACTTTTCATGAATGTCCAGGTGCTCCGACTCAATTTCCATGAGGCGTTCATAGTTGATCTTCCATTCCCGGCTATGCTCACCTTCGAGGTTGACATAGACATCGACGAGAAAATCAAGCTCCACCAGCAACCGGGCTATCGCCAAACCATCAGCGCCATTATTTCCGTTGCCGCAAATGATAAAAACCTCCTGGTCCTCATCTCCCAGAAGTATGTCCAGTTTTTGCACGACAGACAACGCGGCCTGTTCCATCAGGTCTATGGGTTTGATCCCTTTCCGGATCGTATAGGCATCCCAAGCCCTGATTTGTTCTTCATTTAATATGATCATGGAGTGAAAATAGGGTAAATGGTGCGTAGGAAGCCATTTGACCAGCTTTCGAAGGAGGCAATTTTCATCCTTTTAGTTAAAGCAGGCCTCATTCAAAATATTTAGTTTATTAAGGAGGCATATTTTAATATTTTGTTATCTTTCGATACGATTCATCCCTCTTGGATTTTGCAGAACCCCCAATTCCTGCCAACTAGCCCAAAGCCCGTTTATTGGAAAAGAAATAATGAGTACAGTTTTTGCTGTATGATTATATAATGGTAACCCTTTCATTAAAATAATGCATATGCCTATAAACCAATGACTTAGAAACAAGAATTATAATCCATATATATCAAACCTGAGAATTTGACATGAAACTGAACATATCTATAGCAGGAGTATTCATTTACTTCCTGTCGATCCACTTTATAGCTGCCCAGGACATTCATTTGTCACAATATCATTTCGATCGACTCCAGATCAACCCCGCCCTGACCGGCATTTTTAATGGCAACAAGCAGGTTGCCTTACTCCACCGACAGCAATACTTTTCCGTTCCTGTTGACTACCTGACCTTTTCAGGCAGTTACGATATGAAATTCCTGAAGACCCAGAATCAGCCTGGTTTCTTCTCAGCCGGAGCCCTATTAAATTATGACAGAGCTGGTGATGCAGAATTGGCTCTGGCCAGTTTAAATCTGAATGGTTCATATACAAGGGCTATCACTAGAAGTTTCTTCATTGGAGCTGGTGTTAGTCTTGGGGTTGGTAATCGATCATTCGATCCTGACAATGGTAAACTTCGTTGGGATGAGCAGTGGACAGGTATCGTTTATGATCCTTCACTTCCTTCCAATGAGTCCTTTAGTACTACTAGTTTTGTATTTCTTGATCTTGGCGCAGGATTGAATGTACGTCTTCAGGGGAAAGATCGCACCAAATTAGATATAGGCGTTGGAACATTCCACCTTAACAAACCCGGATTTGCCTTTTATGACACTGATCCTGTCAAACTACCTATCCGCATGGCAATTTATGGAACAGGTGTACTTAAACTGGCGAGCCGTCTTGACTTATATGCAAACGGTCTTCTTCAACAACAAGGTCCTTATGAAGAAACAGTACTCGGTGGAGGTCTTATCATCCACATCAGCAACCGCAAAGCACGCGAAGTTGAGCTTCACCTTGGTGTTGCAACACGCCTTGAAGATGCCATTATTCCAATGATCGCCTTAGGCTATGATGGTTGGAAAGCTGGTCTAAGCTATGACGTGAATACGAGCCCTTTCCAGGCAGCAACGGATAAAAAAGGCGGACCCGAATTATTCCTGACATATACATGGAAGAAACTGTGGCCTCTTGAACAAACAAGGGTATGCTCCATATTCTGATCTCCTAATAAGATAACTGCAAATTATGATGCGCCATATACTATTAACAGCTTTTATCTCCTTCTTCCTGAGCCTGACAGCCAACAGCCAGACGCTGAACGCATATGTCAAAGGAGCAGAAGAAGCCTTGGCCAAGAAAGATTATTTCTCGGCCTACAATTTCCTGAGAACGGCTCATGAGATTGAGCCTAACAACGTTGAAATCACGTACAAGCTCGCCACGGCAGCCCGGCATTATTCAGCATTTACCATGGCTGAAAAATATTACCAGGAAGTTGCCACGAGCAATAAAGCAAATGATTTTCCGGCCACTGAATTCTGGCTTGCACATGTAAAACAACGACTCGGAAAATACCAGGAAGCTCTCGATCTCTTCACCATTTATGTTTCTGAACACAGTGATGAAGATGCAGAGCTGACCACCCTGGCCATGAAAAATATAGAAAGTGCAAAATGGGCCATCGAAGGTTTAAAAAATGCAGACACCACTCTCGAACTAGTCCACCTCGGCGCGGAAGTGAATACTTCATTTTCTGAATTCAGCGCATTGGCCACTGAAAATTTACTTTACTATACATCACTTCGTTTTCTCTCACAGGATCAGGAAACCATCCCTGGCAAGCCTTACTCCAAAGTACTGATCAGTGAAGACAACAAGACAGGTGTTCCGGACAGTATCCTCAATGATGGTACGTTCCATACTGCCAACACATCGTTTAATGCCGCCAAAGACCGCGTGTATTACACGATCTGTGATTATATCAACGCATCCGAAATTCGTTGCGATCTCTACTATCGCGATATCGTTGAGGGTGTTTACGGTATTGCGCAGAAATTGCCCGAACCGATTAACATGGCCGGTTTTACCAATACACAACCTCATGTAGGTTATGATCCAAAGACAGCACGTGAAGTGTTATACTTTGTATCAGATCGTCCTGGTGGTGCCGGTAAAAATGATATCTGGTTTAGCCAGATCGTTGACAAAGACAATTTTACTGCTCCGGAAAATGTGGTCGCTATCAACACCGCATCTACTGATGTTTCACCTTTTTATCATCGTGCATCCAATACACTTTATTACAGTACAGAAGGTAATGTAGGTTTTGGCGGACTGGACGTTTTTATGGTTGAAAATGTCGATGGCGCCTGGTCTGCTCCGGTCAACCTGGGTTCACCAACAAACAGCAGTCTTGATGATGCCTTTTACAGCTTGTCAGATGATGAGAAGGAAGGATATTTTTCATCTAACCGGTTAGGTTCGATGTATCTCTCTCCTGAAGATGAAGCTTGCTGTTATGACATCTATTATTTCACCAAAGAACCTATTGAGATCACGCTCAAAGTCCTGACATTCAATAAACATACAGGCGAGCCACTCAACAATGTGACCGTCTATGTTACGGAAGCGGAGATCAATACGGAAACGTATTCCACTGGCGATACCAACGTAGTCATAGTCCCCATCAACCGGAATACTACCTATGAGGCCCTTGGAGAAAAACTGGAATTTGATTCGGATTCAGCATCGTTCTCAACAGTCGGTATTAAAGAGTCTGTTGAAATTGAAAAGAGACTTTATCTCGCACCTTCTAAAAGAATTCTTCTTGTACGCACATTTGAAAAACGTACCCGCGAAAAACTGGAGGGCGTAAGAGTGGAAGTTGCTGAAGTAGCAGGCGGTACGCCGCAGGTGAAGCAAGAAACTTTTGCTACCCAATATCTTTTCGAGATTGATCCGAATACAGACATGAAAGCTACTGGTACGAAAAAAGGATATCTGCCGGAAAGTAAATTATTCAATTCCTCACAAGATCCTGGTTCCGATACGCTGATCGTTGATCTGTATCTCGAAATTGGTAATCTTGAAGACTTCCTTCCACTTGCTATTTATTTTGATAATGATCAGCCTGGAAAAAATAGTAAATCCGATAAAGCCACAGTCAGGTATCTACAGACATTTGAGCCATACATGGCACGTAAGAATGAATTTATTCAGAAATACAGTGCTGGCACACCAGCTGCTGAACGTGCTGCTGCATCAAAGGCCATTCGTGATTTCTTTGAAGTTGAACTGGCAACGGGAAGACGTGAGTATGAATCCTTCATGCACATCCTTGAACAGTATCTGGAAGAAGGTTTAACATTCACCATTTATCTGAAAGGGTATACCAGTCCGCTGGCTTCTAATGAATACAACCTGGCACTGGGTAACCGACGTATTTCGAGTATTCAAAATGAATTCAGGTCTTTCAGAGAAGGAATTTTATATGATTACATGGAAACGGGCGACCTGGTCGTAACCCAAAAATCATTTGGTGAAGAGACTGCTTCCCCGACCATCAGTGACGACAGAAAAAATGCACGCAAATCCATCTTTAGCCCCGAGGCTTCGAGAGAACGTCGTGTAGAAATAATTGAAATTCAGAAATAAGCGACATGAACACATATATGCCAAAAATCATGTTATCCGGAAAAACGATCTTCAAGGGTGTTCTCATTCTTTGCAGCTTTCTTTTTCTTTCACAGCAGGAGGTACAGGCCAGTCACATTGTAGGGGGTGATCTCACTTACAGGTGCCTGGGTAATAATATGTACGAGATCCGTCTTACAGTCCGTCGGGATTGTTTTTTCGGTGATCCATTAGCCTACTTCGACGATCCTGCATCAGTCGGTTTTTATGATGGAGTCACAGGTAATTTCCTGACGTTTCTTGGAACAGCAGGTCTTTTGATTCCACTAAACAATAATGATACGCTCAATGAGATCCTTGTCAGTGATTGTAGTGTAGTAAGTGGGGATGTGTGTGTACATACAACAACCTATGTCTCGACGATCTTTCTTCCATTCAGGGCCACAGGTTATACGATGGCGTATCAACGTTGTTGCCGGAATATTTCATTGACCAATGTTCTTGATCCCACTGATACAGGGATGACACTGGTTGCAGAATTGAGTCCTCTTGCGCAGCAGGAGTGTAATAGTTCACCGCGATTTGGACCCTTTGCTCCCATCTACACGTGCGTTAACAAGCCCATCATGTATGATCATTCAGCAGAAGACCTTGAAGGTGACTCACTGGTATATTCACTATGCACACCTTACGGTGGAGCAACTGAAGGATCACCAAGACCTCAACCTCCGGTCCTGCCACTGGATGAGCCGATCACATACAGGGCTCCTTACAGTCTGAATAACCTGATGGGAGGTGTTCCATTAGCAATCGATCCTGCAACGGGTATTATCACCGGGACACCAAATACGATCGGTCAATTTGTAATAGGTCTTTGTGTATCTGCATATAAAAATGGTGTCCTCACAGGAACAACACGCAGGGACTTCCAATACAATGTGCGAATGTGTCGTGATGTTCCGGTTGCTCAGTTTTCTGCACCGGCATTGGATTGTGATGACCTGACAGTTACTTTTGATAATCAGTCGCAATTAGCAGATGATTTTGTTTGGTATTTTAATTATCCGGACACTACACTTTCCTCTACAGCATTCGAACCAACTTTCACATATACACAGGAAGGATTTTACAATGTTGCTTTAATAGCCAGTGATAGTCTTGGCTTTTGTTATGATACATTGATCCAGCAGATTGGTGTGTTTGATTCGCAAATTGAGGCTGACTTTTCATATGATGTCAGTTCATGTACAGAATCAGGGATCACCTTGGATGTAACTGATCTGAGTTCAGGCTTTAATCCTAATTTTCCGGCTGCTACATGGGATTATCTATTGACGGTGGATGGAAATGTCCTCGTAAGCAATCAGCAGAATCCAACATTCAATTTTGATGTTGATGGGCAAGGATCTGTTCTGCTTTGTCTTGTAGTGACCTCAACAAATGGATGTACTGATCAGGTCTGTAAATCATTTCCGGTGAATGAAATATCAATTGATATCAATCCTGCCAGTGATAGTATCTGTTTTGGAGAATCAACGACTTTGCTTCTGAACATGGATCTGAATACGTTCACCTACACCTTTGATCCTGCAGTTGATAATCCGTCCACTTCTTTGGTGAGTCCGGAGGTAACTACGACCTATTCGATTACAGTTACTGATGGATTATGTGAGGTAACCGGACAAGCCACAGTGAACGTGCAACAACTTCCGAGTCTCGCATTTGATTTTGAAGCAGATTGTAGGACAAATACAGTTGTGTTCGATAATATTTCTACAGGTGGTATTTTATTCATGTGGGATTTTGGAACAACACCCCCATCAACCTCGATGCTTGAGAATCCAACATTCACTTTCCCTGGTCCTGGTATTTACACTGTGACATTATCATCGAAAGATGGTTGTGATGTTTCAATCAGTCAACAGGTAACAGTGAATTCAATTTCTGAAACACTCGATGATGTTACAATAAATTGCTTCCAGACCAGTGTAGAATTGAATCCAGACAATGACGGCACACTAGTTTATAGTTGGTCACCTGGAGTGTTTTTAAATGATTCAACTATAGCTAACCCAACAGCAACTGTTACAGATGATACTGAGTTTTGCGTGACGATTACATCACCGGGTCTACCTAACTGTCCAATATTTGATTGTATCACGGTGATAATACCCGATGACTTTACTGTCAATGCTGGTGCTGATGTAACATCATGTACACTCGAAGAGATTAAATTGACAGCTACCGTGACAGGGAATACCAACGTTACCTATGTGTGGACATTAGATGGTGATACCATCGGAACCACCATGATGATTTTGGTAATTCCTCAGGAAACAGAAACATATATTGTTACAGTAACAGATAGCCTTGGTTGTTCAAAATCAGATGCTGTTACGATCAACCGTCCTCCTCCTACATTTACTGTTGAAGCATCCAATGATACTTCATACTGCAATCGTCAGATCATTACCCTGATAGCATCATCTGAAGCTCCAGGTGTAACCTTTGATTGGTATAATGATGAGGGTGTATTGATAGGTAACGGACCCACCATTGAAGTTTCTCCTCAGGATACATCTTGTTACATAGTGATTGGTACAGATCCGCTGTTTTGCGAAAACAGCGATACGGTATGTCTCACGCCTACATACTTTGACCTTAATATCTCTACAGGACATAACATATGTCTTGGAGAATGTGTCGAGTTATCTGTAACAGACAACAATAATCAAAACCTGAGTCACTTCTGGTTCCCAACGGAATTTATTGATAATGGTTCGATCACATCATCTCCATTGGTTTGCCCACCAGATACCACTACCTATTGTGACATTGTGACAAATCTGGATTTAGGATGTGTTGATACAATTTGTACCGAAGTGGTTGTAAGTCTTTTTGATCCGCTTGTCATTACGATTGATGCAAATCCTGATACTGTTACACTAACAGAATCAACGCAACTGATTGTGGTAATCAATAGTCCCGGTGACTATACATATTCATGGAGCTCAATACCACCATCTGATATTCCTCCTATCTTCAATCCGGTAGTGACGCCAAATACAGCAGGAGGAACTAATTATACAGTTACTGTGACGAATGAAGCTGGTTGTACCCAGGTGGCATCGATCAGCATCTTTATCAATGATCCGCCTTGCGATGATAATGACATATTCATTCCAAATGCATTCACGCCAAATGGAGACGGATTTAATGATGTGCTTTTTGTGCGTGGTAATTTTATCAGCACTATGGAGCTTCATATTTACAATCGCTGGGGTCAGGAAGTCTTTAGCACTACATCACAAAGTATTGGATGGGATGGCAAGTTTGATGGCAAGATCCTTGAACCTGATGTGTTCGGATATTACATGGATATTGGGTGCCCAAATCAAAAAACATTCTTTAAAAAGGGTAATATCACGTTACTCAAGTAACATAGCCTAAACGCATGACAGGAGTCTAACCGGAATAAGATGGTTCCGGTTAGACTTTTTTTATCAATTTTGCATCCTTATCAGGGACGTATGCAGGAAGAATCCAAAAGCTGGTATCAGCGATTGCGCCATGGCATCCAGACTGCCACCAAATCCAAAAAGGAGACTCCTGATGGGTTGTGGCATAAGTGTGAACAGTGCAATGAGACCAGTACAGTAAAGGATCTAAAAGAAAATTTTTATAAATGCCCCAAATGCCAGTTCCACGAACGGATTGGCTCCAGGGAGTATTTCCAGCTGGTGTTTGATGATGCACCGCAGTTGCTCTTCACAGATCTGGTTTCCTATGATTTCCTTGACTTCACTGACCTCAAAGCATATTCTGATCGCCTGGAAGATGCCCGTAAGAAGACTGGCATGGATGAGGCTATGGCAGTTGCTTCAGGTGCTGTAAATGGTCAGCCATTGGTTATTGCGGCAATGGATTTCAAGTTTATTGGGGGCAGCATGGGCTCAGTGGTAGGGGAAAAGATCAGCCGGGCAATCGATTATGCCATGGAGCATAAGTCTGCATTGATGATTATTTCCAGGTCAGGAGGAGCGCGTATGATGGAGTCTGCCTTTTCGCTGATGCAGATGGCAAAAACCTCAGCGAAACTTTCGCAATTGGCTGCAGCACGGATACCCTACATCTCTTTGATGACTGATCCTACCACAGGTGGCGTTACAGCCAGCTATGCCATGTTGGGTGATTTTAATCTTGCAGAACCCGGAGCTTTAATTGGATTCGCAGGGCCACGTGTCATCCGTGAAACGATTAAGCGCGATTTACCTGAAGGATTCCAGACATCAGAGTTTTTATTGGAACATGGATTCCTGGACTTTATTATTGACCGCAGCGAGCTCAGGACCAAATTGTCTACATTGCTCATGTTGCTTGCCAACAAACCAACTCCCAGGGAAGAAATTGAAGAGGTTACTGAGCCAGCTCCACAATTATAAATTTTTCAACAAAAGGATCGCATATCCGCACCATCTCATCAATCCATTCTTGTCCCTGCGCAGCGTAATAGGGTAAGAAATTTTCCTGCCGTTCCTGCAATCCATTACCAGGATATAATCTTTCACGGACACGCTCTACTTTTTTTAATTGGGTTTCCTGTTGTTGTTTTTCAGCTCGGAGCAGTCTTGAACCCAGGTGTTCAAATGCTTTTGCCTGTTTGTTTTCCTCGGCCAAAATAGACTTCGATAAAGTAGGGTCAATCTTTTCAGCTTTAGCAGCTAATGAAACATATGCTTTTTGTAATTGATCCAGTTCCTGTTCGTATGAAATATCAGTCTGGCTATGTTTCTTTAAATAGGTTTTGACCATGTGATTTGATTCCTGCATCAGGTCACGATACTCCAGCTCCAGTTTTTGCAATTGATTTTTTGTGCCTGCATCAACCAGCATAAGTGAATTACGCCTGATCAGCATAGGATAAGGAACACCTGCTGCAGCAAATTGATTTTTTCTGTCTATCCAGTAAGCCAGTTCACCTCCACCACCAATGTATGCTAAATTAGGAAGGATAAATTCCTGGTATAAAGGACGCAGGATCACATTCGGGCTAAACCGTTCGGGATGCTCATTTAGATCCTTTATTATTTCTTCCTGTGTAAATGTAGTACCACTCTCTACCAACACAACTTTATCACCTTCTATGTCAATTCGTTCGCGCCTGCCTTCAGACATATAGAATAAATTGATTGGCCTGCAAAAAGCCTGCGGCTTAAATCCTGCTTTTTCAAACTCAGCCTGAACAGGTGTTACTGTTTTATGAGAAAACTGTTCACGGATCTCTTTTTCAATTACAGATGCAAAAGACTTTTTTAATTCCGCAACGTCCGGATTCAGAATAATCAGATCATGGTGACCGAATAATGCATGTACAAGGAGCGTATGAAAATCCCCGTACGTCTTTGAATTCTCCAGGCTTTGTTTAAGAATTTGTTCGACATCATGTCCACGAGGAGAATTTTTAAATAATTCTGAGATATTTTGAATCACTTCATCCAGACCCTCTGTCGAAAGTCTTCCTACAGGACCTGAAGCATTACGTTGCCATTCATATTTTTTTCCAAATTGAAAAACATGATTTACTTCTGCCCAGTCATGATCTTCACCACTGACGATGAAGAGTGGAAGAAAATGATAATCGGGGTACGCTTTTTTTAAATCAAGCGTCAGATGAATGACACTGGCTATTTTGTAAATGTGAAATAAGGCTCCTGTAAAAAGGGTAGGTTGATGAGCTGTAGTAATTGTAAAAGTTTTTTCACTCAGCATCACTTCCTCCGACACAGGCAGGGTCAACCCTAATAGCTCGTATTGTTTTTTTAAAACACGATGTAATAATAACCTGTCTACCTGGTGTCTTGATTTCAGATCAATGACATTCCTGAATTCGTCTATCGAAGGTTCGTGTGCGTAGAACTTTCGCAACCTCTCATCGTGCGTGAGATAGGCTAGATCGAAATGGCTTATTTGGCTGAGGTGGGAATAATCTTCGTAAAATACATCCATACGGGAATGCTGCTTTCGGCTGATTGAAGTAGTTCCAAACACCCGTTGATCGGTTTAGTTTCGGCGCAAGTTATGGATTCCCCGTTCGTCTAACCAACCCTGCCATTGTTTTAGCATTTTTTATCTTGCCGATCCTAAATCAGGATCATAATGACTACAAACTGCTCTGTTGCTACATCGTATTTCAGGTTTTTGGGAATATTCCTTGCCATCCTGATAAGTTTTCCTGTCCTTGCACAGAAGACAAAGGACAAAAAGCCTTCAGCTGCCACCACGGAATCAAAAGAAAAGAAAACAGGTTTTGACACCGTCGATCTGTCAGGATTGAAATTCAGAAGTATTGGTCCGGCAATTACCTCTGGCCGGATTTCAGAATTTGCCGTTGATCCAAAAAATCACAGCAGGTATTTCGTCGCAGTAAGCTCTGGGGGTGTATGGCGTACCATCAATGCCGGCAACACGTTCGAGCCTGTTTTTGACGGAGAAGGCTCATACTCCATTGGAACCATTGTTATGGATCCAAATAATTCTTCAACATTATGGGTCGGAACAGGTGAAAATAATAACCAACGTTCTGTCGGATATGGTGATGGAATATATAAATCTACAGACGGTGGCAGTTCATGGAAAAACATGGGTCTTAAGGAGAGCGAACACATAGGTCGGATCATAGTACATCCCACCAATTCTAACATTGTTTATGTGGCTGCTATTGGTCCATTGTGGGCTGCAGGTGGTGATAGGGGTTTGTATGTTACAAAGGATGGAGGTAAAACCTGGACAAAAACGCTCAACATTGATGTTCATACAGGTGTCAATGATGTGGTCATGGATCCCCGTAATCCGGATGTATTATATGCATCTGCATTTCAGCGCCGTCGTCATGTGTTCACATATTTAGGAGGAGGTCCGCAGTCTTCGATTTATAAATCAACGGATGGGGGTATGACCTGGGAAAAATCAGCATCAGGCCTTCCTTCAGTTGATATTGGTCGTATTGGTCTTACAATTTCTCCGGCAGACCCTGAAATGATCTACGCATTGGTAGAAGCTGCGAAAGGAAAAGGTGGCACATTCAGAAGTACAAATCGTGGTGCATCGTGGGAAAAAATGAGCGATTATCATTCCGCAGGTAATTATTATCAGGAATTAATTCCGGATCCAAAAATTCCGAACAGGTTATATTCTATGGATACATGGCTGCAGGTCTCCAATGATGGCGGCAAGTCATGGAGTAATTATGGTGAAGACTTTAAACATATTGACAACCATGCAATATGGATCGACCCTGAAAATGGAAACCACACCTTAGTCGGTTGTGATGGTGGTGTTTATGAAACATGGGATGCCGCTAAGAACTGGCATTTTAAGGGAAATCTGCCTGTCACTCAATTTTATAAAGTGTCTGTTGATAATGCAGAACCTTTCTACAATATCTATGGTGGTACACAGGACAACTTTTCCATGGGTGGACCTTCAAGAACTACATCCGGCAGTGGAATATCTAACGACCAATGGTTCATGACGCATGGTGGCGATGGATTTGAAACACAGGTTGATCCGGAAAATCCAAACATCATCTATGCGCAAAGCCAGTATGGAGTATTGGTGCGTTACGATAAATTAAGTGGTGAAGAATTGGGAATTCAACCACATGAGCGGAAAGGTGAGGAAACGTATCGCTGGAATTGGGATGCACCTTTGGTTGCAAGTCAGCACAAGGCAGGCAGGCTCTATTTCGCAGCAAACAAAGTTTTTGTCAGCGAAGATCGTGGCAATAGCTGGTCGGTGATCAGTGAAGATCTTACACGCCAAATAGATCGCAATAAATTAAAAGTGATGGGTCGTGTTTGGAGTATGGATGCAGTTGCAAAAAATCAATCCACATCTCCATATGGAAATATTGTTGCCCTGGCAGAATCTCCGATCAATCCTGACCTGTTGTATATCGGCACAGATGATGGCCTGATCCAGGTGACAAATGATCGCGGAAAAACATGGCGTAAAATTGATAATATTGCTGGTGCTCCTGATACTTCATACGTAAATATGATTATTGCATCCGCGCATGATCAGAATGTTGTGTATGCATGTTTCAATCATCATAAATACGGTGATTTCAAGCCTTACCTATTTGTGAGCAGGGACCAGGGTAAGACATGGACGTCTATTAAACAAGGTTTGCCTGATCGTGGATCTGTGTATTCGATTGCTGAAGATCATGTGGATCCGCAATTGATTTTCGTGGGTACAGAGTTTAGCTTTTTTGTTACAAATACTGGTGGCAAAAACTGGCGTAAATTATCTGCCGGATTACCAACGATTGCCGTTCGGGATATTGCTATCCAGAAACGCGAAAATGATATTGTACTCGGAACATTTGGTCGTGGCTTTTATGTAATGGATGATTATTCATCATTACGCTCCATTAAGGAAAATGATCTTACAAAAGATGCAGGTATTATTTCTGTTCGTGATGCTTATGTTTTTGAATCCAATTATCCGTTAGGGCTGCCTGGAAAAGCTTTCCAGGGCGACAGTTATTATAGTGGTGAAAACCTGGGTGCAAAAGCCATGATCAATTATTATGTGAAAGACAAGATCATGACGACAAATGACGTACGAACAAAAGAAGAAGACCGTCTGGCAAAATCAGATGAAGACAGTCCATATCCTACATACGAACAATTAGTCACCGAACGTGAGGAAGAAAAAGCAAAAGTTTACATCACTATATCGGACGTAAATGGAAATATTGTTCGAAAACTTTCAACGGGTGCAGACAAGGCCGGTGTTCAGCGTATTGTATGGGATTTACGTACATCACCAAAGGACCCGGTCAGCTTAAGCAGCTCATCATTTTATAATCCGTTCGCCGGAAAAGAAGAAGGACCTTTAGTCAGTCCGGGCAAGTACACAGCAATCCTGTCACGCTGGCAGAATGGTACGATGACGAATTTAGGACAACCGGTAACATTCACTGTGAAAGCTTTGAGTAACCAGGTATTGCCATCAAAAGATCCGGCAACATCTATTGCATTCAAAAGAAAAGTGGAAAATCTGGATCGTATCCAGCAATCCGCTAGCAGTGCACTGCGAAATGCCATCACGGAAATAAACCACATTAAAAAAGCTGTTTCCGTAATGGAACAACCTGAAGATAAATGGATGCCGGATGTAACAGCGCTTGAGAAAAAAATAAAAAATCTGCAACGTCAATTATCCGGAGATCCATTGAAAAATCAGTTGGATATGGATCCACCGCCATCAGTAAGTGACAGGATCGGACGTGTCCTGAATGAGAGTAAATACAGCAGTGCAGATCCTACCAGCACGCATCAAAGCAGTATCAAGATCGCGGAAGAGGAACTCAGCCAACTCATCCCTGCAGTGAAGGATGTTCTGGAAAAAGACCTTGTTGCGCTTCGGCTGCGTTTACAGCAGGCGGGAGCGCCATATACGCCCAACGTTATTCCTGCTATGCTCGGAAACTAAGACAAGAACTGATTATCGTCAATTTCCCTGATCTATTTCATGAGGAATACGTTTAAGTTGATGATTGAATCGTAAGGACATGCATGAGATAGGTATTTCTCTTTCAGGAGGCGGCACCAGAGGCGTAGTGCATATAGGAGCACTGAAAGCCCTCGAGGAGCATGGCATTTATCCATCCATTATTGCCGGCACATCTGCAGGATCAATTGTAGGCGTGATGTATGCAAATGGATATACTCCAGCTGAGATTTTCGCTATTGCGAGCGAACGATCATTACTCTGGATGTTTTCTCTCCGCATGCCAACAAAAGGGTTTGTTCGTCATACGTTTCTTCGGAAGATGTTACAGCGTTATGTACCTGCAAATACGTTTGAAGATTTAAAAAAGCCATTATACATTGCCATCTCAAATCTGAATACGGGGAAAGCGGAAATTGTCCACACAGGTGCGCTGCATGATGTGATCGTAGCGTCGGCTTCCATACCCGTATTGTATGAACCCATCCGCATCGGCAGCCATTGGTATTCAGATGGTGGATTGCTGATGAACCTCCCGGTTTCACCCATACGCCCATTAGCTAATTTCATCATCGCTGTCAACCTGATCCCCAGGAAAGAATTGAGTCATGAGGAAGTAACAACGATATCAGGGATCGCTTCGCGCACCTTTAATCTTGCAGCAATTAATACCATTGAGCCAGAACTGCCTTTTTGTGATGTTGTCATCGAACCTGAAGCTATTTACAACTATAGCAGGTTCAATTTTACGAACATCAAGGAGATGTTTGAGATCGGTTATGAGGAAGCAATTGAAATGATGCCGCGGATCAAAGAAGGAATTGCCTTACGTGCTATGGTCAAGACCTCTGGTTCGGGATCAGTTTAAATAAAGTCCCCAGTCTTCGGTATTGAGAATCTGAAGGTCGATATCTTCTTTGAGCGTCGTCGCTAAGGAAACTCCTACATACTTTGGATAGATGGGAAAAGTTTTATGTTTCCGGTCAACAAGGACAGCTACTTCAAGTTTTTTCGGGATGACTTCCATTAGCGGTTTGCAGGCATAATAGATCGTACGCCCGGTATTGGCTACGTCATCAATAATGATAATGGTCTTGCCTTTCATGGACTCGACACTCGTATTGATTTCGATCGGGGAGGAGAGCGGGCTGGCAGGATTTAATTTGATCTCAACAAAATGAATTTTGATGTCTGTGATGGAGGACAGCTCACGCTCAATGAGACGGGCGAAACCACTGCCGTTGTTATTAATACCCGCCAGGACGATGGTTTTTTCTTCGAAATTATTCTCCAGGATCTCGATCGCTAGTCGTTTGATTTTCTGCAGGATCTGAGGCTTGTCCAGTATTTTCATGGCAAAGGGTATAATTTGCTTGTGATTGAGCCATGAAAGTAGCCAGAGATGTGGAAAATTACTAATCTTTGTTTGACGCCATTCACGTAAGCCTATGTTGATCAGCCAGATATTCTTTGTATTGATTACCCTGGTGACTTTTTATCTCGCGGCCAGGCAGTTTTATACCATCTGGCAGAAAGTCCATTTAGGCAAACCTGAAAAAATAGGCGGCCATGAAAGTACTCGCTGGAAAAATGTCCTTCTCGTTGCTTTCGGGCAGCAAAAGATGTTTAAAAAATGGCTTCCCGCAATCCTTCATTTTTTTATTTATGCTGCATTCTTACTGACACAGGTTGAGCTCCTGGAGATCATGATTGACGGTCTCACAGGCACACACAGGTTTTTTGCCACCTATCTTGGATTTTTCTACACGTTTATTATTGGCATGATTGAAATATTATCAGCCCTTGCATTGATTGCTACGATTATATTTCTCATTCGCAGGAACATTATAAAGGTGAGACGTTTCTGGAAAGCAGAAATGGTAGGATGGCCAAGCATTGATGCCAATCTTATATTGCTCGCAGAAATCATTTTGGTTGTAGCTATTCTCAGTATGAATTCTGCTGACACCATGCTGCAACAAATCGATCCGGAAAATTATCACAACACGGGTCGGTTACCTGTCAGCAGTTGGCTCGGCCCGTTGCTTATGAGCAATTGGTCGTATGATTGGCTTGTATGGACAGAAAGGGTTGGTTGGTGGGCTCATGTACTGGTTGTGTATGCATTTATTTTGTATTTGCCTTTCAGCAAACATCTTCACATTTTTCTTGCATTTCCAAATACATGGTTTTCAAAATTAAAACCCCGTGGAAAGATGGTGAGCATGCCTGAGATCACACAGGAAGTGAGAAGCATGATGGGCCTGCCGGTAGAAAATGTGATTGCAACAGATGGAACTACGGAATTTGGTGCAAAGGATATCCAGCAACTTTCCTGGAAAAATATCCTCGATGCATTTACATGCACAGAATGTGGAAGGTGTACTGCTGTTTGTCCTGCAAATCTTACAGGTAAAAAATTATCGCCGCGTAAGATTATGATGGATATCCGTGATCGTACGGAGGAGATCAGTAAAAAAATAAATACAGGTTCCGCTCAATACATTGTTGCAGACAAAAAACAGGATGGTGTTTTGAATGCATCCACATTCGATGATGGCCGCTCGCTCTTCGATTATATTTCTGAAGAAGAAATTTACGCATGTACTGCATGTAATGCATGCGTAGAAGCGTGTCCCGTGATGATCGATCCACTCGAACCCATACTTGAAATGCGTCGCTACCAGATCCTGATGGAATCAAAAGGACCAGGTGAATGGTTACCCATGTTTAATAGCCTGGAGAGCGGGGGAGCAGTATGGCAGGTTCCTTCTTCACGCAGTCACTGGACTGAACAAGTTGAAAAATGAAAAATCTATGACGGACAGTTCGTTTGAAATAAAGACCATGAGCCAGTATGCTGCGGAAGGTAAAAAACCGGAGTATCTTTTTTGGGTTGGTTGTGCAGGAAGTTATGATGGGCGCGCGCAAAAGGTGAGTGTTGCGTTTAGCAAAATATTACATGCCGCTGGTGTGGACTTTGCAATTCTGGGTGATGAGGAAGTATGTACCGGTGATCCGGCACGCCGTGCTGGTAATGAATTTTTATTCCAAATGCTCGCGCATCAGAATATTGCAACATTACAGCAATATGAAGTCACGAAAATTGTGGCAACATGTCCGCATTGCTTTAATACGTTGAAAAATGAATACCCGGATTTTGGTGGCAATTATGAAGTGATCCATCATACCCAACTCCTCGATTACCTGATCAAGTCCGGGAAGATCAAGATCCCAACCGGAGCTGAAAAACCTTCCGTCACGTATCATGATTCCTGCTACATGGGTCGTGTCAATGGTGTGTATGAAGTACCCCGCGAAGTACTTGCCGGCATCAATGCAGATCTCAAAGAAATGCCCCGCCATCGGGAGAATGGACTTTGTTGCGGTGCTGGAGGTGCGCAAATGTTTAAAGAAGATGAGCCCGGAAAAAAACGGATCAATACAGAGCGCATTGAAGAGGCTCTTGGAACAGGAAGACACACGATCGTGAGTAACTGTCCTTTTTGTCTTACGATGTTGTCAGATGGCATCAAAGAAGCTGACAAACAGGATGAGATCATGGTGTATGATCTCTCTGAATTAGTATTGAGTCAAATGAAATCCAAAAAATAAATTACATAGCGATCATGCGAAATTTATTAGCCTTCCCGGATGAATCACGGATCTGGATCTACCAGGCGGATCGTCCGTTCGAAGAGGATGATGTGATGAAGATCAATACAGAGATCGATGATTTTTGTAAGCAATGGACGAGCCATAGTAAGGATCTGCATGCGATCGGGGGCGTCATGCATGACCAGTTTGTTGTCCTGGTGGTCGATGAGACCCAGGCAAGCACCAGCGGGTGTTCGATCGATAAATCGGTGGCTTTCGTCAAAAGCCTTGAACGAAAGTATGACCGGAGCCTGTTAGAGAGAGACCGAATCGCATGGCTGGATGACCGGGAGCAAATTCATACCGTCAAATTGGCGGAACTCAAAAATGAAGTCACCACGGGTAAGATCAATTTGGACACAAAGGTGTTCGATAACCTGGTAGCTAACAGGAAAGATTACATTTCACGATGGACTGTGCCTCTGGGACAATCCTGGATGAAAAAATTCACATAGGAGTAAAACAAAAATCATGTTTGGAAAAGTAAAACAATGGCTGGGAATTGAGGGTGTGAAGGTGGAGTTAATCCTGCCCGAACAAGTGTCAGCATCAAGTGGAGTGATAGAGGGAAAACTTCGTTTTCAAACCATGAACACGCAGAAAGTAAAAAGTATTAAAGTTGTACTGACAGAAAAGTATAGCCGTGGTAGATTTAAGAATAAGCTTACAGATCAATATAAAATCGCTGAGATCGAACAGGCGGAAGATATTATGGTACCAGCCGATGAGCCGATCGAAATCGATTTCGAACTTCCCTTCAATCTTGTCAAGTCTGATATGGATGAGCTCGCTGATAAAAACTTCGTATTCCGTAAGCTGGTGAATGCTGCCAAGCTCGCGAAAAATGTAAAATCAGAATATACACTTGAAGCGGAGGCAGTGATCGAAGGAACAGCGTTGAATCCGTTTGATAAACAGATCGTCAATATAGTTTAAAGTACGAAGTACAAAGTTCGAAGGACGAGGTCAGTTTTTGATTTTTGATTTTTGATTTTTGATTTCGGATTTACTATAGCCGAGTGCTTTTACTGTTGAGAAGTTTTCGCACTGGATAATTCAACTCCTTCAGAGTTGAGTGGGGGATATATGTTGGTTCTATTCCATGGGTAGGAAATGGAAGAACTTCGTTCCTTAATTTCCTACCCATGGTTATTGACATGGAATCCCTTCAGGATTCAAGCTCTTTTCCCGCTTACCTCTTTTACCAAATTTTACCGAATACCGAATACTGATTACTTCGCAGGCTGATCCTTCTGCTTCTGCTCAATTATCTGACGAAGCTCTTCGTCAGATTTACCCAGGTTTTCAAGCAGGAATTTTGCAGACTCTGCAAATTCGTTGTCGGGATACTTCTTTAGAAATTCATCGTAATAGATTCGCGCACTATCGTAATCCTTCAGGTCGTTGTCGTACGTGAATGCTTTCAGGAAAAGGGAAGTAGCGCCTCTGGGATGTTGTGGATAGCGTTCGATCACCCAGTCGTATAAAGTTATCGCTTTAGGAATGTCACGTAATGTGCGGGCAGTTTCTGCTGCGCGATGAAGATATTCAGGTGCGTTTACCAGGTCAGGTTGTGCCATGACAGCGGCCTCTGATGCATCCACATACAGGCGTGCAATGTTTTCATCAAGCCGGTAGATGGAATCATTAAACATTTTAAGTCCGTATTCTTTCAGAAGTGAATCAACACTTACTTCTTTCCGTTCGATCAGTGAAGCATAAGAGGATGCGCGGGAGTCGTCTTTAAATCGTTCTGAAAAGGATCTATAAAGCACCTGCAGGAGATCTTTCTTTTGAAGTTTCTCCAGCAGTTCTATAATATTTACAAGGCGGTCATCAGTATCAGCCTGGTTAGGATATTCAATCAGGTACATTTTATAAAATCCCAACGCTTGATTAAGTTGGTTGCGCTCTGCGGAAACTTCGGCCGCCTGTAATACATATTCGGAGGATGCTGGATCAGTATGACCTTTGTCAGCGAGGTAATTGCTGATTGCTTGTATCAGTGCCTGGGCAGTGCTGTCTGTTGGATTTGAATCATAAAGTGCCGCATGGGTTTCGATGGCTTTTTCTGCATCGTTCTGTTTGCCTTTACAGGCTAAGAAGAGGGTGGTGAGGGCAATAAATATGAGAATGCGCATGAGATGATGGTCTTTCAGGAGCAAATGTAAAGAATGGCGGGTGTTCGTATACCTTAATGAAATGCTAAGACTGCAGTTTGGCAAGTTTTTCCAGGATCCAGTTTTTACTAACTACCCCTTGAGTGGCATCGACCTCGATTTGAAGTTTTTCTGCTTCAGCTTTGTTTCCATGGGGGATTTTAGCAAGCTTTCGGACGATGCTAATAGTTGTCAGATAATGCTTCCTTCTGGTAGTAGGCAATTCTTTATTGCGAACTAAATAAACTCTAAAAGCATCTAATAATGATCCTAACGCTTCAATTTCATCAAGCTCATAATAGCTTGCCATTAAAAGTGTTTTCGAATTTAGATTGTAGGTAATGTCATCATATTCTACCGTGCTTAAAAGCTGGATAACCTGTTGATAATCTTTCTTATAAAAGTAAAGTTGCGCAAGATTAAATGAAATGGCATTATCTCTATATTTCGGCTCAAGGAGATTGCCTCGCGTGGTGATAAAGTTTTCGATCCAATCGAATTCTTTTAACCGAAGGCCAGCGGTAACAATATTTTTAAATGACCATGGAGTTATCTGACCCTTCACAAGCAACAGTCCACTTTCCAGGGAGCTGCAATACAGATCAAAAGCTTCTCTTACATATTCTTCTTCTCCTGAATTCATTCGCTTTATACTGTAATTTAAAGCTGCATCGATTATTTCCTTAGCCTCATGTTCCGGGAAAAGATGAATATGTTTATTAATGAGTTCTTTTAAATGATCATAATGGGATTTATTTTCGGGTTCTCTGTAAGTCAGTAAAATCTGATGGTACAGAACGATAGGCGGCACGTCAGAGTAATCGTGATTTTCTACATGCTTAATAATCTCATTAATGAATAACATCTCGTAATTTAGAGATGTAAGATGTTGATGATTCAGGATAGTGCAATAATATCTCAGTTTTTCTGCCAGGTAGAATCTGTCTAAGTTTAATGCGATACTTTCAATATTGGATTTTGAACTTCGCTCAGTATGGCGACGGTTGATATAAAATTTATTTTGTTCAATTTCGTATTGGTAAAAATATAATGAAGCAGGTTTTAAACTTTGTTCATCACTTAATTTAACTGCGGTTTTCAGAGCGCCTGATTGCAAAATATCAAGTTCCCGATCCTGGATGGCGTCTAATAAGTATTTGGCTTTATGTATTGGATTTGATTCAAATGCTTCCTGTGCATAAAACTCCTCAACAAGTTTTAAAAGATCACTCTGAAGTTTTCTGAATCTGCCATCATCAAATAACTCACCTGGGTAAGATAATTCCCACAACTGCTCTTTGAGTGGAGGTGGTTGCTTGCTTTTCAAATCTTCTTTCACCCATTCAAAAAGACTGATCAAGGCACCATTTCGATTGAAATATGGACTTTGGACAAACCGGTGAAGTTTGTTGAGTTCATGACCCGAGAGTTGCACTAAAGCTTTGTACAGTTTCGAATCACGCATTGGTAAAGAGATTATATAATTAAATGATTTATATAGTTTGTTGATTCTTAAAGTTAAAAATATATTAAAATGTTATATTTGTTAACCCCTTTTAGAGGATGAGAATCCATTTTTTCTGATTATAGATCTGTAATTAAGACAGTTAGAACCGCCAATAAAAATATATGTATTTTTCTCATTCATTGTAGGAGTGGAGAGATTCTCGTCGTATCTTGTTGCCGGAAAAGTAAGCGATTGTCCTTTCTTAATAACCAAAAATGAAGCATCTGTACAAATTACAGACCCTTTTGGTACTAATACTCTTGTCTGTGATCCCATCATGGACCTTTGCACAATTTTCTGATCCCATCCACATCAAAGTAAGGAATTCCGGCACAACCTATACAGACCAGTTTGCTGCTGCTGCTGGTTACACAAATCAAATTCTTTCTGAATCGGCACCCCAACTAGGCTACGTTAACCTTGTGGAAGGCGGAGGAAACACTCTTCAGTTGAATTATACACCGGAAGTAGGAGCATTGGGCACAAGCGAGATAATTATCCAATACTGGTCTGTTTCTGCTCCAATGCACCCATTGACGAAGGTGTATGTTTTCAATATTGTAAATGAAATTGTCACCGCTGGAGAAGACAGATATGTTGTCGATGCCGGAGCTTCGGATGTTATACTTGATGTATTGGCAAATGATTCTGTCACCAATGGAGACCTGACGATCACAACAGTTTCTGTTTCCAACGATGGATCAGCTATTGTTACCTCACAGGGTGATGCTATCATTTATAATCCTTCATCTGACTTTATAGGAGATACCTGGATCCAGTATGTTACCTGCGATGGTGCGGGCAACTGCGCACAAGGAAATGTCCATGTCCTTGTGCGTGATCCAAACGTACAGGATGATCTTACCTTCAGCAAATATCTTCTGAATACGGATCATCTCGATCTGCTGACACCATTTGAAGAATTTGTCATCAGCCAGGCTCCACAGCATGGTACACTAACTCAGGCTGGGGAATATGGATGGGTATATACTCCCGAAGCAGGATATACCGGCAATGATACATTTGAGCTTGGCCTGTTAAGCCAGGTAAGCCGGACTTATAACGTGGCCATCTACGAAAAGGCTAATAATATTCACGCCAAAAATGATAAGTTTTATGTGCGTCCCAACCTGAGCATTACGTTCAATGTTCTGGATAATGACTTGCTTGAATATGAAGTCAGCGAATATACAAATCCAAATAAAGGTGTCCTCAGCGAGGTGAGTAACGGTGTTTATACATATTCACCAAACACGGGATTCAGAGGAGTTGATAAATTCACGTACACTACCTGTTATGAAGATACAGTGTACTGTGAAACAGCAACTGTTCTGATCCATGTAACAGACCTTGAACCTGAGAATGTGTTTTCTTATTCATTACAGACTTCAAAGGATCTGCCCCTGGCAATCGATTATCCAATTGAGTATACCGACTTTGCCTATATCATCAGCGTTGAACCTCAAAATGGCCAATTAATCTATTATGCCGGGCTCAACCAGGTGAACTTGCCATGTGATACAATTGATGCATTCAACATGCTTGTATATGAGCCAACACCAGGTTATACCGGAGTTGACCATTTTGAATACTACTATTGCATACAGCCAAGTAATCTCTGCTACCTCGTAAAAGTAGATATGGATATTGTGGATCATCCTGAAACTGAATCATGCCCTTGTACAGTAGGCTGTGTATGGCCAGGTGATGCAGACCAGGACGGCAGGGTAGACATGAATGACCTCCTCACATTAGGCAATCGCCTGGGTGATGTTGGACCTTCAAGGATATATAATGACCCTGCAACGTGGTTTGGTCAACATGCTGCAAACTGGAGTGATGGTGGATCTACTGATACACGGTTTTTAGATGGTAATGGTGATGGCGTTTTGACAGAAGCAGATGTCAATCAGATCAGCGATTATTATTATAATACACATGATGTTGTCATAAGGGATGTAGCCCAAAAGCTCCCATACCAGTTCAGTATTCTGCCGGTTCAGTTTTCATTGGATTCCGGCGATGTTGTGATCCTGGATATTGCCTTGGGAAATGCTACATATCCTGTAATAGATCTTAAGGGTGCTAAGTTTTCAATCAATCTTCCTGCCGCTATGGTGGACTCGTCTTCGGTTGAAGTTGATTTTCATAGAGACTCATGGTTAGCCGAAGGTTCTCCATTTATTTCACTTGGTAAAATTCCATGGGACGGAAGAATTGATGCAGGGTTTGCCAGAGCGCGAGGCAAAGGTGGAAGTGGTTTTGGTGTAATTGCAACTGTTGTATTCATCATTGAAGATGATATTGAAGGATTTAAGACAAATAATGGCATTATAAAAATACCAATCACACTACAGGCAGGTTCTGCCATGGATAACAACGGTACTATCTATGATATAGAAGGTGATGAATTTGTACTCACCTATGACCTTAATGCCAATAATCGTAAAGAGTACAACCTGATCGTGTATCCAAATCCGGCACAGGATGTTGTTGATATTCACCTGAATGGGAAAACAGAGATCCAGTCTATCGAGATTATTGATCCTTCAGGAAGAATGATCACCCAGGTGGAAGATGTACATGACAAACACCATCAGTTGAATGTTTCGTCACTACCAGTTGGCCTATATTATGTAAAAGTGAATCACACACACGGCGTAGTTTCTCAATTACTTTCCGTGATCAAATAATAACTTCTCTTTCCCAGAAAGAAATTAAAAAGGCAGGATTCGTTCCTGCCTTTTTCATTTTACAACTTGTTCTTATTGACAATTTCCAGAATTTCATCACGGTAGTTTTTACCAATCGGCAATTGTTTGATGACACCCTTTTCATACACATCCACAGATGTCCCATCAACAGCATGGATCTTGTCGATCGATACGATATATGATCGATGAATACGTTTAAACTTCGTCACCGGAAGTTTGTCTTCCAGGCTTTTCATTGTTTGCAATGTCACTACACGACCAACCTCAAGACGTATGATCACGTAATCTTTCAATCCTTCGATATACAGGATCTCATCATACTTGATCTTGACGAGTTTCTTATCTGCTTTTACAAAGAAAAAATCTTCCCCCATTTCGTTGGCAGCCGCACCAGCTTCTGCAGTAGCATCTTCACGATGATGTAACTCAAATTGCGCCAGTGCTTTATTGACTGCTTTCATAAACCGATCCATGGAGATCGGCTTCAGCAGGTAGTCGATCGCATTAAGCTCATATCCTTCCAATGCGTAATTACTGTAAGCGGTTGTAAAAATGAACATGGGTGGATTCGACAGTGTCTTTATAAAATCTACACCCGATACCTGCGGCATCTGGATATCCAGGAAGATCAGGTCGATTTGGTGTTTTCGAAGCAGCTCGTTAGCCTCTAGTGCATTTGAACACCTGGCCACGAGATTAAGCTCAGGCATTTTAGCTATGTACGTCTCGAGCACATCCAGTGCCAGAGGTTCATCATCGATAATAAGTGTGTTGACCATTGTATTTGGAATGTTTGGTGAAATCTATTGGCTTAAGTCTAAAGATAATTCTACTATGTGTTCTTTTGGTTCATCCAGGATATCAAGTTTATATTGGTTTAGGTAGAGCAGGTTGAGCCTTCGTTCTACATTCACCAGGCCGATGCCGCCACTGGTTTTATCCACCGGCATGGGTGGGGTAGCGGGTTTGCTGTTCACAATGCGCATCAGCAATTTGTTGTCCAGCACTTTCATTTTCACAAACACATATCCATCGCCCAGCTGATGATTGATACCATGCTTAAAACTGTTTTCCAGAAAAGGAATAAAGATCAGCGGAGCAATAAGCTGATCTGAAATATTTCCTTCCACCTCGAATCGAATCTCAGCTTCGCCTGATTGCCGAAGCATTTCCAGGTCAAGATAATTCTGCACATAATTAACCTCCTTGTACAAAGGAACCCGACGTTCATTGCATTCATACAACATATATCGCATCATCTCTGAAAGTTTGATCACGATCTCAGGTGCTTTGTCTGATTTTTTAAGTGTCAGAGCGTACAGGCTGTTCAGGGTATTAAATAAAAAGTGTGGATTGATCTGGGATTTTAAAAATTTGATCTCGGACTGCATGCGTTGTGTTTCGAGATCTTTCCGGTCCCGCTGATGCCTTTGCCAATCAGAGATAATCTTCAGGACTGTTGATCCACCTGCAATTAGAAACAACAGCAGAAAGATGTACTGTTGATTCATGATGAGGAATTCCTTGGGATCTACTTCATCATACGTGATATATAACAACAGTACTTTGATCGGTGTAAAGACCGCCACCATCGCCAGCAGCAGCAAACAATACGTCATAAAATTCTTCTGGCTCAGGAATTTAGGAATCAGGTATTCCAGGTTGAAATAGACGACCAGAATATAGAAAGAGATATTGATCAGCTTGCGGGTGACCTCCATCATAGAGGTATTATCTTCACCGGCCAGGAGCATCATGGCAAAGACGAAACACCAAAATAGCACATGAAGCAACCAGGGCTTCCGAATAAATTTCATCACCCGGAAAAGCTGATTACGATTTAAAAATCTGGCCACATTGCAAAAATAGCGAGTCCCGTGGGAAACCACCGGGTATTATAGCCATGAAGCCTCTTTACCTGATGATTCAGCCTATAAATTCGTCAAATGGCACATTTCCTGTTGTACTTCAAAAAACTATATCTTTCAAATTCTAAAGTCGCGATTGAATGCCCAAATACAAGAATAGTGAGCACTTTTCTGAAGAAGCGGTTGAAGCCACCCGTAAGCTCTATGCAGACCTGATAGTACAACTGGGAGAAGATCCCAACCGTGATGGTCTTTTAAAGACTCCGGAGCGGGCTGCAAAAGCCATGCATTACCTGACGCATGGGTATGATCTTGACCCTGCAAAAATATTACGCTCGGCTATGTTCAAGGAAGAATACAGTGAAATGGTCATTGTTAAAGACATCGAATTGTATTCTATGTGTGAGCATCATATGCTACCATTTTTCGGTAAAGCGCATATTGCTTACATTCCCAACGGCTATATAGTTGGGCTGAGCAAAATTCCGCGGGTTGTTGACATTTTTGCAAGGCGCTTACAGGTGCAAGAGCGGCTTACCCATGAAGTGCTGGATTGTATAGAAAATACGTTAAAACCCCAGGGATGCGCAGTTGTAATTGAAGCAAAACATATGTGCATGATGATGCGTGGAGTGCAGAAGCAAAATTCAACCACGACCACATCTGCTTTTACAGGACAGTTTATGAAAGTGGAAACGCGCAATGAGTTTTTACATTTAATATCATCTGATCTGGGTTAATGACACGTAAGAAAGCATATTTATTTCCCGGTCAGGGTTCGCAACTTTCGGGCATGGGTGCATCGCTATATGAATCATTTCCTAATATCCGCAGGTACTTCGATGATGCGGACGATATACTCGGGTATGGTCTTCGACATCTTATGTTTTACGGAGCAGAGGAAGAACTCAAACGTACCGAAGTCACGCAGCCTGCGGTGTTCGTGTATAGTTATGCTACATATATGTCAAAAGCCGTTCCTCCGCCGGATGCAGTTGCAGGACATTCTTTAGGAGAAATCACTGCAATTGTTGCCTCAGAAGCATTAGATTTTGAAGCTGGATTACGGCTCGTGGATGCACGTGCAAAAGCCATGCAGGCAGCATGTGAAATGACAGAAAGTACAATGGCTGCCATACTTGGCCTTGATGATGATATCGTAAAACAAATATGTGCTGATACACCAGGTATAGTCGTGGCGGCAAATTTTAATTGCCCGGGTCAGATCGTAATTTCCGGAGAAGTTCCTGCAGTAACCGCAGCAGCAGAATCCTGCAAAGCAGCAGGTGCGAAACGCGCCATATTGCTGCCAGTGGGCGGAGCTTTTCATTCACCGGTGATGGCCCCTGCAAAAGAGTTGTTTGCTAAAGCAATTGAACGAACAGAATTTAAAGAACCTGCTGTCCCGGTATATCAAAATGTAGATGCTTTTCCATCCATACAGCCGGAAGAGATCAAGCAAAAATTGCTGCAGCAATTGACTGCCTCAGTGCTTTGGACTTCTATAATACACAACATGCAAGCAGATGGAATTGAAGAATTTGAAGAATTTGGCAGCAAAGTGCTTGGTGGATTTGTTAAGAAGATATACAAGGAGGCATTAATGACTTCCTTTGACTAGCACATGAAAAATGATTTGCAGACCGGAAGCCTGCTGGTGGCAGAACCCTTTATGCAGGATGTCAATTTTAAGCGAGCAGTTATTCTTGTAACAGATCACAGTAACGAGGAAGGAACGGTGGGTTTCATCATCAATAAGCCATTGACAGTCCGGATCAATGAACTGGTCGAGGATTTCCCTGAGATTGAGGGATATGCACATTATGGTGGACCGGTTTCCACCAATACAATTCACTATATCCATAATGTGGGGATGCTGCTGGATGGCAGTACAGAGATCGGACCCGGTGTCTATTGGGGAGGTGAATTTGAAAAGCTCAAGTTTTTGATCTCTCATGAGATGGTGAAGGGTGAAAACATCCGTTTTTTCGTTGGTTATTCCGGATGGTCTGCTGGTCAGCTTGCAGAAGAGATGGAGCTTGGATCCTGGATCACATCTGAAATTCATGCGAATTACCTGTTTAAATCTAAGCCAACCCGTTTATGGAACCAGGTGATGCATCATAAGGGGGATGTGTTTAGCGTGCTGGCGCAGCTACCTGAGAATCTCAGTCTGAACTAGTTATTACGGTATTCGGTAAATACGGTATTCGGTAAAGGCTGTATTCAGTAAATATGGTATTCGGTAAAGGCTGTATTCTGTAAAAAGGGTATTCGGTAAAAATGGTAAGCGATAAAAAATTGGGACCGATTAGTGAAAACGGATTTCTACGAATTGCAATTTGAATCGGTTAGTGAAAACGGATTTCTACGAATTCCGTTTTGAGGTGCTAACGGAATTCTACGAATTCCGTTTAGACCAGTTCAGTGAAAAATCATTTCTACAATAACAGATTTAGGAGGTTTACCGAATTTACACAGATTCAATCTTGGACTGGGTCTGGCTGTAATCGTCGATATCAGATATGGGGTTTTAATCTTCCGGTTATTCTGATACCTGACAGCTAGGGTTTCCAATATGGATATGGTATTGTGGTTTGAGAGAGTTTTCCTCACTAGATAGTTCATCTCCTTCAGAGTTGAGTGGGGGGACTTATGTTGTCCACCTCCCATGGGTAGGAATGGGATGGACTTAGTCCAAGCCCATTCCTACCCATGGTTAATGACTTTGAATCCCTTCAGGATTCCAAAACCTTTTATCACTTACCCTTTTTACCACTTACCTTATTTACCGAATACCATATTTACTGAATACCTTATTTACTAAATACAGTCTTTACCGAATACCTATTTTCCACCCATACTTCTTCCTGACCCCCTGATTGCCTACCTTTGCGCCCTCTATGCTATTACTGAAAGACGTCACCACCAAATTTGGTGACAGGACATTACTCGATAATGTATCATTTGCTATCAAAATGGGCGAAAAGGTTGCTCTTATCGGCCGTAATGGATCCGGCAAGTCTACCTTATTAAAATTTATTGCAGGACTTGCAGAACCCGATTCAGGTATTATTGACAGGCCTGTGAGCATGGCTTACCTGCGCCAGGAAATATCGATTGACCCTCATCTTACGGTAATGCAGGCGGCCTACCTGGCTTTTGACAGAGTGCGTGAGATCAATGAAGAGCTAGAAAAGGCTACAAAAGATCTGGAGACCAGTACCGATGATGACCACATCATGCAGCTGAGCCAACACCTTCATGAGTTGTATGCAGAACTTGATCACCTTGGCGCTGCTACTATTGAGGGCGATATTGAGAAGGTATTAAAGGGTCTCGGCTTCGAAGAAGAGACCTTCCAAAAGGAGATCGGGAAATTATCCGGTGGATGGCAAATGCGAGTAGAACTCGCCAAGCTGTTATTAAGCCGACCTGATTATCTCCTCCTGGATGAGCCCACCAATCACCTGGACATGCCTTCCATTATCTGGCTGGAGAAATACCTCAAAACTTCATCGACTGGCATCCTGCTGGTTTCACACGATAAGCGATTCCTTGATGTATTAACTGACAGGACGATTGAAATTTCCTTAGGCCGGATCTATGACCTGCCCCTGCCATATTCCAAATTTATGGAGGAAAGGTCGAAACTTAAGGAAATCCAGCTGGCATCTTACCAGAACCAGCAAAAAGATATCGAGCGTAAAGAAAAGCTAATTGACAGGTTTAGAGCCAAGGCGTCTAAAGCAAGTATGGCTCAGTCGCTCCAGAAACAGCTTGACAAAGTTGAAGTGATCGAGTTGGAAGAAGAAGATACCTCTGCGATGAAGGTCCGGTTTCCTGTTCTTGACAGGTCTCCCAGAACTATGGTGAAAACCAACCAGGTTCGGAAAGCCTATAATCATAAGGAAGTTCTGAAGGGGATAGATTTTGAACTGGAACGGAATGAAAAGATTGCCTTTGTGGGTCAGAACGGTCAGGGTAAGACAACCCTTGCCAAATTGATAGCAGGGAAAATCGCTCCTAACGGGGGTGATATTGATGTCAATGAGAAAGTCCTGATTGGGTATTATGCCCAAAACCAGACAGAATTGTTCGATCCTTCCAAAACAGTACTTGCTACGATTGAGGATCAGGCCGCCCCTGAAGTACGACATCGTGTCCGGGCAATCCTGGGATCATTTTTATTTACCGGTGATGATGCCGGTAAAAAGGTTTCCGTCCTCTCGGGTGGTGAGCGTGCTCGTCTTGCACTAGCCTGCATGATCCTGTCGCAGACCAACCTGCTCATCATGGATGAGCCAACACACCATTTGGATATACCTGCTAAGCAACGTTTGAAAGATGCGCTATTGGATTATCCGGGTGCAGTGATCATCATTTCCCACGACCGGGATTTTCTCAAGGATCTGACAAGCAGGACGATTGAATTCTCCAGTGGCATGACAAAGGAATACCTGGGAGATATAGATGAGATGCTCGCTAAGAAAGGCATTGAAAGCCTGGATGCTATCAGTAAGGTACAGGAGGCTAAAGAACTCAAACAGGCTGCAGAAGTAATCATAGCTCCGGTTAAAACGAATACAAGTTTGCTGAGTCCTCAGGATAAAAAGAATCTACAAAAGCGATATTTGCAGGTGGAAAAAGAAATAGCTGCGTGTGAATCTTTTTTAAAAGAAAAGGAAGTCCTGTTGGCAGATCCGGATTTTTATCAAACTCCGGACTTTAAACAACAGGTAAAGGTATATGAGGATAAAAAAGTTAGTCTCAATAAGTTGATGGAAGAGTGGGAGCGTTTGGCAGATCAACTGGGAGAATCTTAGAATCTCCCGAAAGGGCAAAAAAAATGCCGGTATCAACCTTTGCTGATCCCGGCAAGTCTCACCCCTTTATTAATCTTTATCAGGCTTCTTGCATCCTGACTGTATTTTTTATTAATGTTGTTAACCGTTCTTTCCGATCAACAATGTAAAGGTCACTCTTTCAATCTCCCTGAACATGGACGAAAACACCTAATTTTCGTTTTCAGGGTTTACACCTACTGTATCGAAATTCTCCTCAGAATGGATTCAGATCCAGCCTGGATCTTCAGGTAAAAAATACCTGACAACCATTCAGGAAATGACAATTCAATTCCTTTTTTATCACTCACAATTACCGGGAGGTTAATCTCCAAAGCTTCATTTTTAAGATTGAATAAATCAGCCAGAAAATCTCCATTAACATCCACTGTGGGATATTCCAAAAAAAGTGATCGTATATGAGTGCTGCGCCGGATTGATAAAGCACCGGCATGTAACATCAGCGGCATGGGAGTAATAATCTGATTAAATGCAAAAGTGATATTTATAATATGAAGATGCAACGGGGTTTACCCTGAATCATTCATTTGGAGGATGTTGGAGTTCCTCATTCTTACGTTTGAGATAGAAATACGTTTCATGCTGAGCACGAATCGCAATATCAGAAGATAGTGTTCTGTATTCATTTACTTCATGAAAATTCAGTGACCTTTTTTTGACATTATCACCTTGCTGAATGTTCATCATGTCTTTAATTTCTGCCTTAAGTTTAGGATCATAGATTGGAAAACTGGTTTCAATCCGGAAGGAAAGATTTCGTTCCATCCAATCAGCAGAAGAGAGATAAATTTTTTCTTCGCCACCATGATGAAAGATAAATATCCGACTATGCTCAAGGAAACGATCGACAATGCTGAATGCATCAATATTCTCACTGAGATTTTTTTTGCGTGCTATTAAGCAACAAATACCCCGAATGTTTAGCTGAATTTTTACACCTGCCTGGCTGGCTTCGTATAATTTTTCAATCATTTCTTCATCCTGTAAGCTATTCAGCTTTAACATAATAGCTCCTTCCCTTCCGGCTTTGCATTCTTCCATCTCATGATCGATGAGTTGCAATAAAGTTTTTCGCAGATTAAACTGACCTACCAATAAATGTTTGAAATCTTCATTCGGAAGCTTGACGGTTTCTAAAAAAGAAAATATGCGGGCCACCTCACCTGTGATGCGGGTATCAGCGGTGAACAACCCTGAGTCACTATATATTTTAGCAGTGACCTCGTGAAAATTACCCGTGCTCAAATAGGAGTAACATTGAGGTTCTCCGTTTTCAAGACGTCTTACCAGCGCCATTTTACTATGCACCTTAAGTCCAGGGAAACTATATCGTACTACAATCCCTGCTTTTTCAAGCTGTTCACCCCAGCGAAGATTTGCTTCTTCATCAAAACGTGCTTTTACTTCAATGAAAGCGTACACTTGTTTCCCGGATTTCACCGCATGAATTAACGCATCCATGATCCTGCTGACAGGCGCAACACGATATTGAATGATCTTGATATGAGTTACATTCGGATCACGTGCCGCATGTTCGAAAAACTGAACAACTGGTTCGTATTTATGATACGGCACATGAATTAAATGATCCGATGATTTGATCGGATCAAAAATCGAAGCCTGATCAGATAGGGGAGCATAATCCATCGGGGCTAATACCTGGTCCTTTAGATGATGCATTGCAAATGAAGGAAATTTGAAAAAATCGAAATTGTTATGATATCGTCCTTCCGGAAAGAGACCTAGTTTTTCAACACCCAGCACATTCATGAGGTAATGAAGAAACTGGCTGGGAATTGTTTTATCATATACCAACCTGGAAGCAGGGCCTACATCACGTTTTTGAAGACTACTTTTTATTTTTTTGACAAGGTCACCCTGGTATTCGTCATCAATATATAATTCACCATCCCGTGTAAGCTTGATGGAATACGTATTAATGATTTGGTATCCGGGAAAAAGCCACATGACACTATGCCGGATAATGTCATCCAGCATGATAAGTTCATGGCCATGTTTTATGGTGGGTAATTCTACAAACCGCGGGAGATGATCGGATGGAATTTTTATAATACCGTAGTGTAGCTGATTCGATGTATCTTCTTTGTCCTTCATGACAATAGCAAGGTAAAGAGCGGCATTATTGAGAAAAGGCCTGATTTTTTCCTTTACCAACAGTACCGGCTGCACAAAGGGGAGGAGATTCTCCTGGAAAAAGGTATCGACAAATGCCTCCTGTTCCTGGGTGAGATCCTGTCGAAGCACGATATGGATCCCATGACGTTTCAGTTCGGGTGCAATTTGTTTGCTGAAGATCTCTCCAAATTCAATCGCCTGTTCGCTGACGATTTTCTGGATCTTGACCAAAACTGCCTCCGGATCATAGTCCAGTTGCCGCATCGTCTTTTTCCCAACCCGGAGCAGATTCCGGTGATTCGCGACCCTTACCCTGAAAAACTCATCGAGATTACTGCTGTAGATGGCCAGAAACTTAAGACGCTCTAAGAGCGGTACGTTGGGATCCTTGGCTTCCTGGAGAACACGGTAGTTAAAGGACAGCCAGCTGATATCCCTATGGATATACCGATTCGATTTTAGCGTTGACTCCTTAACCATACAATTTCATTTCTCTCAATTCCAGACTTCCCGGCCAAAATATCCTTATTCGTTCTGAATTCAAAATATCTTCCGCAAAGAGAGAGTCAAAAACCCCTCCAAAACAACAAGAACTGCATAAGGGTTATCTCCTTGGTAAAAAGACTTTAACACAGTATATCTTTGGTACCTAACTCAATAAAATAAACTGATAAACAATGGATGTGTACAGGACGAAAGTAGTAGCAGCAAACTGGAAGATGAATACAAGCCTGGAGGAGGGTGAAACGCTGATCTCTCAACTTGTGGCCGGAATTCCTTCGGAGCTTACCTGTGAAGTAGTTATTGCACCGCCATTCACCCATCTTGCCATGCTTAAGCAAGATATTGGATCAAGTCAAATAAAACTGGGTGCTCAAAATTGCCATCAGGATGTTTCAGGAGCCTACACGGGTGAAATTTCTGCAGATATGCTGAGGAGCGCAGGAGTGGAATATGTCATTGTAGGACATTCAGAGAGAAGACAATTGTTCCATGAAACACATGAGATAATAAAGCAAAAAGTGAATGCCATCCTCGCAGCGGGACTCAAGCCCATTTTTTGTTGCGGAGAACCTCTGGAGATCCGTCAGTCAGAAACGCATAATATTTTTGTGCGAATGCAGCTGGAGGAAAGTTTATTTCATCTGGAACCTGATCATTTTAAACAGGTATGTATCGCCTATGAACCTATCTGGGCAATTGGAACAGGCGTGACTGCCTCTCCGGAACAGGCTCAGGAAATGCATTCTTATATACGGGACCAGATTGCAATCACCTATGACAAGATCCTCACGGCGAGTACACGGATTCTATATGGTGGAAGTATCAAGCCTGATAATGCAAAAATTCTTTTTTCGCAGGAGGATGTTGATGGCGGACTGGTTGGAGGAGCTTCGCTTGTGGCGCCCGGTTTTTTAGAAATCATAAACGCGGCATGTGGATAACATTGTTGAAAAATTAGACACAAAAAATTTGCTTTCGGCTAATATTCATTTTACATTTATAAGGTCCTCAAAAGACAGGACAAAGGAAAGTCAGATTGCGCTGTTTCTTTTATTTACCAGGGGTTCAAACCCTGACGTTGAAGAGGGAGGAAAATAAATACCTACGGTATGCATGAGTAAACCCTTGTAGAAATATCAGTCATGACAGTGGGATGGCCTAGTGGCTATAACCCAAATACCGGAAGACGTAACAGTCATAAAACCCGGTATCGTGTCTGGATCATTGAACGTTGTCCTGATTCTTCGGAAAAAGGACAAAACCAACATGAGATGAAAAAGCACAAATGGAAAAGGGATTCATTCGTCAGTAATGATAAATGGATCCCTTTCTATTTTTAATAAAATACGCACAATTACAACACGATAATTCTTTGCCATGCACTGCTTCCATCGTCTGATTTGCAGCGAAGGAAATATGTGCCGGGAGCTATCTC
>JANPKZ010000303.1:0-8833 GCA_031426295.1 Saprospiraceae bacterium | reverse complement strand
CTCATCCACTGACTCTAAAAGTTCCTTAGTTGCAGGTGCCAGTGTGTATCTACGGTCTTCGGTGGCATCGAACGATGTGTACACCCATTGCCCTACGATATAGATCAAAATGAGAATCCCTGTCACCAGCAATGCTGTGGTAAAAACTTTTTTGTTTTTATTGTTGGATGTTGCCTGGCTCATGATCAGCTTCGTTTAGCAATCGCGGACCAGGTCCAGGTGAGACAAATGCCAATCAGGGCTATGAAATACACGAGGTCACGCGTCTCGATCAACCCGCGGCTGATCGAGTGATAATGATAATCGATCCCAAGGGATTCAATAAGGGCATCAAGGCTGCCGGAGAATGAGGCTATTTTGCTGATAAAGAAAAATCCATAATACAGCACAAAACAAAAGAATACGGCGAGTACAAATGCCACGATCTGGTTAGATGTCTGGCTGGAGGCAAAAACACCGATCGCGCAGAACACTGCACCTAATAAAAACAACCCGAGATAAGATGCTGCAATCTGTCCCAGGTCAATATTCCCTGGCGGAGAGCCTAATTGGTATATCGTATATACGTACAACAAGGTTGGTAGTAATGCAATTGCCAACCATGTAAGTGTTGCCAGGTATTTCCCTAAAACAATCTGCAATGCTGTCACAGGTCGTGTCAATAAAATCTCAAGCGTTGCTGCCTGTTTTTCTTCCGCAAAACTACGCATCGTAAAAGCGGGAATCAGGAAGATGAAAATAAGTGGCGCAATTGTGAATAAACTATCAACCCCTGCAAACGGTGTTAAGAGCAAACTAAAATCAGGAAAGACCCATAATACAAGGCCGAGTACTGCAAGCAACAAGCCAACAGTTATGTATGCAATCATGGAGCTGAAATAGCTGCCCAGTTCTCTCAGGTAGACAGCTTTCATGATGCAGATGAAGTCAGTTGTTGGAAAATATATTCGAAGCTCTCCTGTCGTGTGGACATCTCAAGGATCTTGAGATTTTTGGAAACGGCAAAATCGAAAATGGCTTCGTTCAGGTTTTCATCGTTACCACTGATGATATATTTATTTGTTCCTGATGGTACATGTGATATGTACCCTTTCATTTCCTGGAACGTAGTGTCTACAACGGGGCGGGAGAATAATACTTCTACCCTGTAGGATTTGGCGAGATGCTGGCTCAGCATCCGGATGTTGTCATCAGCGACGATCTTGCCTTTGTTGATAATCACTACGCGATCGCAAAGCGCCTGAACTTCCTGCATGATATGCGTGGAAAGAAGAATTGTTTTGTCTCTGCCGAGATCGCGGATGAGCTGGCGGATCTCGATGAGCTGATTGGGGTCAAGACCTGAAGTCGCCTCATCCAGGATGATGACTTCGGGATCGTGGATGATAGATTGTGCAAGGCCGACACGCTGGCGGTACCCTTTTGACAGGGTACGGATTTGTTTATGGCTTTCTTTGGAAAGGCCGGTCATGCCGATAACCTCATTGATGCGCTTAAGGGGATTATCCACATGGTAGACGCGGGCGACATAGCGGAGGTACTCCCTGACATACATGTCTGCGTAGAGTGGGTTGTTCTCCGGTAGGTAGCCGATCATGGCCCTGATCTTCGTGTTTTCTTCTGTTACGGGGGTGTCGTTGACCAGGATCTCACCTTCATCTGAGGAGAGGTAACCGGTGATCATGCGCATGGTCGTGGTCTTCCCGGCGCCATTGGGGCCAAGGAAACCGAGGATCTCCCCTTTTCCGACGCGGAAGGAGACATCATCTACAGCCTTCTGATTACCAAAGAGTTTGGTGAGGTGATTGACCTGGATTGACAAGCGATCAGTGAGTTAATACGTCCAACAACGCCGGCAAATTTAGATTATTTTGATGGTTGGGGGGAAATGCCTGGGCATTGTCATTAGGCGAGGTTTTTACTCAGATTATGCTGAAATATTTAAAAATGAGTTTGCGTTAATCTGCGTTCCCTGCATCTAGTGCGCCTTTACTCCTTTGCTCCCTTGCTCCCTTGCTCCTTTGTTCCAGTGATCCTGTGATCCCGGTTGCTGAGCTGTAGCACGAGGCAGTGTACTGCAGGTCGAAGCATCACCCTAATTAACCTAAATAAACACCCTACCCCGACCCATTACCACACTTTCATATATCTTTAGCCCTTGTTATATATACCGTTATGAGCAAGGATTCCAGATCCCCCAAGAAAAAAGTAGTCGTCGCACGCACTGGCACCTCCCCGTCCTCACGCAGAGTGGCTGCAAAAAACGTACAATCCTTCCCTCTCCTGTTTTCAAGGGATAACTACCTATACATCGGTATTGGCTGTGGCCTGATCGCCCTTGGGATGATCCTGATGATGGGTGGCGGCATGAAGGACCCTAATGTCTGGGACGAAAGCGTGATCTACAGCTTCCGTCGCACCGTCCTGGCACCGTTTGTGATCTTGGCCGGCCTGGCTATACAGGTCTACGCGATCTTCCGGAAATAAGCAGCGCTCCCTCACATGAATGAATATCTTGAAGCCATTATCCTTGGGATCGTCCAGGGTCTGACAGAGTTTTTGCCCGTCAGCAGTGACGGCCACCTCGAACTCGCAAAATGGTTGCTCGGAGATACACATACCGCTGAGGAGAGTTTCTTCATGACAGTCATCCTTCATTTTGGAACAGCCCTTGCTATTGTTTGGGTTTTTCGAAAAGCCATATGGGAGATTCTCAGCAATATCACCTCTCCTGCTTCCAAAAAATTTATACTGCTCACGATCATCTCTATGATCCCGGCTGTAATCGTGGGTCTTGGTTTTGAATCTCAGATGACGGCCCTTTTTGACAAGAAGATCGTGTTGGTAGGTTTATTACTTTTCATCAACGGTTGTGTACTCACAATTTCGGATTACCTGCCATCAAGCAACAAACCCATCACACCCTGGAAAGCTTTAGCAATTGGTGTGGCACAGGCAATAGCTATTTTGCCAGGAATATCCAGGTCAGGTTCGACTATAGCAACGTCTGTTGGTCTCGGAATAGATCGAAAGGAAGCTGCCCATTTTTCATTCCTGATCGTGATACCGTTAATTTTTGGAAAGATCGCTAAGGATATTTTGGATGGCACTATGGCCGCATCTGAAGCGAAGGCGGCGCCGCTCGCATTGGGATTTGTGGTATCGTTTTTTGTAGGTGTGCTGGCGTGTAGTTGGATGATCAAAATTGTGCAGAAAGCTAAACTTCGCTATTTCGGATTTTACTGTATGCTGATCGGCATCGCAGCCATCGTGGTCAAACTCTGGATCTGGCCTAATTAACTAGACATGCAACCCTTCCATTCTCTTCAGTCACCCGATATCCTGGTATCAGGTGCATTATTGCTTGTCGATAAGCCAAAAGGATGGACATCGTTTGATGCTGTAAACAAAATCAAAAACCTCGTCAGGCGTAAATACGATCTCAAAAAATTTAAGATCGGTCATTCCGGTACGCTGGATCCGATGGCAACAGGTCTGCTCGTAATTTGTACCGGAGTTTTCACAAAAAAACTGGAGGGCATTATCGGTAAAGACAAAGTCTATATTGCTGAAATCACACTGGGTATTGAAACAGACAGTTATGATGCAGATGGAACAATCGTTTCTGAAAATGAAGTACCGGCAATTTCAAATGAAGAAATAAATGTGTTGCTGCAAACATTTGTTGGCGACTTACAACAATATCCACCTGCATTTTCCGCTATCAAAAAAAATGGTGTTCCATTGTATGAATTAGCACGGGCAGGTAAGGAAGTTATAACTGAACCTCGTTCTGTGACTGTTCATGAAATCAGCCTGATCGGTTTTATAGAAAATAAAATCATACTTTCAGTACACTCCGGAAAAGGATTTTATGTCCGTTCATTGGCTCATGATATTGGTGAGCGTTTGGATTGTGGTGCACATTTGTCAGCGTTGCAACGTACAACCGTTGGCGATTTTAAACTCGAAGATGCGTGGTCGATGGAAGATCTCGCACAAAAAATAACTGGTTGATCGCGCAGCTCAAACCGGCAACCATTTTTTTGCTGGCAACGATTGCGCTGGCTTTTGTTTATTTCTCGCATCTTGGCTTGGTCCCTGTTCACGCCACAGCAGATGAATGCAGGCGTGCTCTTGTACCTATAGAGATGTGTATCAGTGGTGATTACCTCACCCCTACGCTTAATGGTGAAGTGTATTTAAATAAACCACCATTGTTCAGCTGGATCATTGCTGCATCGTACAATATATTTGGATCCTTCTCGCCTTTTGCGCTCCGGTTTCCTGTAGTTCTTTCTATCCTGCTACATGGGGTGCTAATCTTTTATGTTTTCAGAAGATACACTACTGATGCCGTGGCAAGCATAACTGCATTGGCATTTATGACAAACTGGCGGACTCTAACGCTGGACTCCATGCTCGGATTATTGGAGCATACGCTGGCCTTGCTGATGTTTGCCGGATTTTTTATCATTTACATTCTGGGAGAAAGGAAAAAATACACAGGGCTGTTTGTTCTCAGTTATTTTATCGCTGCGTTGGGGTTCCAGGTCAAAGGCATACCACCGGTTGTACATCATGGGATTGCGTTACTGGTGTATTTTATTTTTACAAAAAAAATTAAAATTTTATTTAGCCTTTCGCATGTTATTGGAATAACAACATTTCTATTGACTTGTGCTGCTTATTACGTTCCTTTCTTTGATCAAAATAATATTTCCATTGACAAAGTCATGGGAACATTATTTTTTGAAAGTTCAAAACGGTATGGATATGCGGACACAGCGAGCTTTTTAAATGTGCTGTTTGATTTCCCCCTTGATTTTGTCAAACATTTTCTTCCCTGGACGTTACTGATCATTGTCTTTTTTCAAAAAAACCTGATTGGTAAATTGAAAGCGAATCCGGTGATGATGTATTGTGCACTTTTATTCATAGCCAATACACCATTCTATTGGATAGCATCTTTAAAAAATCCGCATTATTTGTTTTTCCTGTTGCCCCTCATTTTTGCGCCTGCACTATATCTCTGGTCAAACCTGGCTGAAACAGACTGGAGAAAACGATTTCCTACATACTTATTAGGCGCTTTGCCTGTAATACTTGGTCTTGTGGCGCTGTTCGTTCCAACAACTGATTTGATTGATACAGTTGATTACAAATGGATGAAATCAATTACTATTTCAGGATTGCTTCTTGTGATCAGTTATTATTATTTTAAATATTCTGCTACACGTTTATATCTGTTGGCTGCGGCATTAATTGTTTTAAGACTTTCTTTTAATTGGTTTGTATTGCCACAACGTATTGCGGATCAAATGATCTATCCCGATCATGCGCAGAAGATTGTGGAGATCGTAAAAGATGAACAGCTTTATATTAATGCGTCCTACCCTGCCGGATATTACGATGCCATTACTTTTCCGATAGAACAAAGACGTAATGAGTTATTGACGATCAATAAAAACTTCGTTGAAGGATCGTACTATCTCGTTGATGAAGAAAACCTGAATGATCAGGAAATTTTATACGAGTTTGATTATGATTATGCGGATAATCATGAGTGGTATAAGAAGAAGATGTATCTGATCGTGATTAAAAGCCGCTAATTACACGAATTACGCTAATTAAAAACGGCATACGAAAAAGGTCAAATCGGAAATTTGATGACACACGAACGTAGGCACAGCCTACGCTCAACGTTTGACACACGAACGTAGGAACAGCTTACGATCAACGTTTGACACACGAACGTAGGAACAGCCTACGCTCAACGTTTATCAATTATTAAAATATTTACATTCAAAAAAAATATGTTGAGCGTAGGCTGTGCCTACGTTCGTGTGTTGGCAAAATCTGTTTTGCGCACATTACATCCTTAACTCATGCTTACTCTGCCTCAGTATCACCGGCTCAACCCCAGTCATATCTATCACCGTTGATCCTTCCTGCTCAGCAGTAACATCGGTAACTATAAAGCCAACCTGTTTTTCAAAACGACTGATCAGAACTTCTGCATCGTGAAAATATTCTTCAATGTCGTCATCGTTGCGGACGGAACTTACAAGGAGCGGAACATCTGATAGTTCCATCAGCATCCTGATGACATTGTGCTGAGGTACTCGCAGACCAAGAGTCTTACGTTTATTTTTTAAGAAGGATGGTGCACGGTTTCCGGATTCAAGAATGAATGTGAATGGACCCGGCAAATTTTTATTCAGGATACGATACGTAGATGTCTGCCATTGTACAAAATAATCGGATGCCTGGCTCAGATCTTTACATACGATACTCATCATTGCATCTTTCGGATCGATATGTCGTAGCTTACAAATGGTCTCAAAGGCTCCTTTCTGATCTGACAGGCAACAAAATGCATACACGGAATCCGTAGGAAGGATACCCACCTTACCACGTTTCAATTCATCAAGCAACTGCTCACATGTCTTGGGTGATAAGCCATACGGCTGCGATTCGATAACCATACAAAAAAGTTTTTAGGATCAGAAAGCTATATGTAAAGAACAGTACTTAATGCGCTAAAGATCGGAATAATCGCAGCGCTTTTTGTTTGTCAGGATCGAGTGGGTACGAAATAAAATTCATCAGGTAGTCTTTTTGCCATTCTTCAAGCACACTGTTTTCATTTTCTACTAAAGTCATTCCTAATTCAAAAGCATTGTCGATGGAATTCATCACATCCGCCGGAATATCAGGCCGCACGATCCATACTGCAAATACCATCGGCAATCCTGTCATTTCTTTCCACGTGGCAGCAAGATCATACCTGTATTTGAAATTCTTTTTATGTTCAAATACTTTGTCACCGATCATAAGACAGGATTCTGCCATTCCATTAATGTCATCAAAATAAAATGACCATTGTTTCTTCCAATGATGCCTGGCTAATACCTGCAGAAGCAGATTGGACGTACGCGAATGTGTATCAAGGCGAACACTTGTAATTTGTTCAAGAGGTACATTACTCAATAAAACTACTGTCCCTACTTCCCCATCTGCACCAATGCAATATTTGCCGCGCACTTCATATGCAGGCAATTCATCAAGTGCTCCTACAGGACAAAGGCTGATATCCACTTTACCTTCTTTATACAACCGAGCACATTCAGCAGGCGTAACATGCTGGATGTCCAATAGCTCATCGAGACCGCTCAAACGCAGCCCTTCAGAAAAAGGATACGTATTGAGATAAGCTACCAGTGCCAGGCGATAACCCGTCGTCTCCGGCATCAGTTCAGGATCGGTAATGGCACGTAGCCTTTATATTCACTATCCTCAGTGAATGTGTGATCACTCCAGTCTTTTAATTCGTGATACAATGTGTCACGCTCGACGGGAGTACGTCCTGCACTCTTGATCAGGGTGACCAGATCGTATGTGGACATGGATGGGTTTTGTTCTTCAGAACCAGCCATGCTATAGATGCGCGTTGTATCATCGATTGTACCATCGAGGTCATCCACACCAAAGCTCATGGCAACCTGCGCCATGTGACGACCCAACATCGGCCAATACGCCTTGACATGATCAAAATTATCGAGGTAGATCCTGCTGACAGCATACATCTTGAGATCTTCTATTACAGTGCTTTCGGTGAGATGGGACATCTCATTATCCTTGTTCCTGAATTTCAACGGAATGAATGTCTGGAAACCACCGGTCTTATCCTGCAATTCACGCAGTCTTCTCAGGTGATCGATGCGATGCCAGTATTTTTCAATATGTCCATAGAGCATGGTGGCATTTGATCTTTTACCTAATTCATGCCATATCTCATGTATTCGCAACCATTGGTCACCATCACACTTATCAGACGCAATTTCTTCGCGTATTTCCGGATGGAAAATTTCAGCACCACCACCTGGCAGGCTATCCACTCCCGAATCTAAAATACGTTTCATCCCTTCTTCATAAGAGACTTTCGCTTTTTTGAAAATATAATGATATTCAACCGGCGTCAAAGCTTTGATGTGAAGGTCAGGTCGATGTTCCTTTATTTTTTGAAATAACGTACAATAGAAATCCAGGTCATACTGTGGCAATACACCGCCAACAATATGAACTTCTGTTACAGGTTGACCATCATATTTTTTTACAATATTCAACATGTCTTCCATTGTGTACTCCCATCCTTCACCACGATGTTTGATCAGGCGGGAATAGCTGCAAAACTTACATGTGTAAATACACACGTTGGTAGGTTCGATGTGAAAATTGCGGTTGAAGAACGTCTTGTTCCCATGGCGCTTCATGCGCATGGTATCCGCCAGTAAACTGAGATAAGGAAGAGGTGCTTCTTCAAAAAGCAAAATTCCTTCTTCGTCTGTAATGCGTTCGCCTCGCAATACTTTATCCCGTATGGAGATCAGGGCAGGAGATAACGATGCGTCATCCATTAGTCCTGTCACATTCTCCGTTGTCATCAATGGATCTGTCATAAGTGTTACAAATATCGTATGATTTCCTGAGCCTTCTCGTCATCACCCGGTAACTGGCTCATAATGCTGGTGCGGTGCGCTACATCCGCTGCCGTAAAGTCTTTTTGCCATAAGGTTTGGATCAATGCGACCATTTCTTCAGGATTCTGGTAATGATGAAGTGCATTGTCAATGGGAGTTCGTGTCAGGCTGTTTTCATTTGCAATAACAAATCTGCCGTTATACAATGCTGGGAAGAGTTTCACTTTCATGCCGGATGAATGGCGGCTATGTACAATGATTACCTGGGCATTTTGTACCAGTTTGGCCATTCTGCTCTCTGTAACGTCTACCTCCCTGGTAAGTTTGGGGTATTTGGTTAATTTTTCCTC